>JAGWWA010000075.1 GCA_018970605.1 Planctomycetota bacterium
GATTCGAGATCGAGCTCTCGGCCCGCCCGGATGTCGCCGCTTGGCGTGCCACACGCGGGACAGGCGAACTTCTGGATGCCGGGCAGGGCGACCTCCCGGCCGCACGGTCCGCACCAGATCGTCACGGGCACCGACACGATCTGCAACGTGGCATCCGCGAGGGGTGTCCCCTCCCGTGCGAGGTCGAAACTGAACCGCAGAGCGTCTTCGTGGACACACGACAGCGCCCCGATCCTGAGGGTCACCACCTTCGCCCGCGCCCCCTCCTCGCGGCAGCGCTCGCCGGCGATCTCAACGATTCGGTTCGCGATCGAGAGTTCATGCACGGAGACGTCCTCACGACGACAGACACAGACGCAGGCACTTTTCGCCACGGAAGTTGTGAAAATGATTCGCAGATGACTGGGTGAAGTCTAATGCGAATTCCCAGTGGGCGTATGCCGTTGCCGTCCAAGCCCGACGCCGTGAGGCGTGGGGCGGTGTGAGTGTGGGGCGGCGTCCAGCGTGGCGCGCGGCCTTACGGCCGGGTGGCTCTCTCGCCAGGTGCTTCCCGTGGGGACCCTCACAGGCGTAATCTTGCTGCTGTCGCACGGGGGCGACACTCGCGGCGGACGATCCGGTTCCTGACGAAGGAGGACGATCATGGCCACGCTTCTCTGGCTGCAAGGGGGTGCCTGCAGCGGCAACACGATGTCGTTCCTCAACGCCGAGGAGCCGAGCGCCTGCGACCTCGTCACCGACTTCGGCATCGACGTGCTCTGGCATCCGTCGCTTGGCATGGAGATGGGCGACCATGTGAAGGCGATGCTCCGCGACATCGCGTCGGGCAAGCGGCCGCTCGATATCTTCGTGTTCGAGGGCACCGTGATTCGCGCCCCAAACGGCACCGGCCGATTCAACATGTTCGCCGACCGGCCGATGAAGGACTGGGTGACCGAACTTGCCGCGGCCGCCAACGCCGTGGTGGCCCTCGGCGACTGCGCCTGCTGGGGAGGCATCCCCGCGATGGCGCCGAATCCCTCCGACTCGATCGGCCTGCAGAACCTCAAGAAGAACAAGGGGGGCTATCTCGGCAGTTCGTTCCGCTCCAAGTGGGGACTGCCCGTGATCAATATCCCCGGCTGCCCGTCGCACCCCGACTGGGTCACGCAGATCCTCGTGGCGGTCGCCAGCGGCCGGGCCAAGGACATCGCGCTCGATGACCTGCAGCGGCCGCAGACCTTCTTCAAGACGTTCACGCAGACCGGCTGCACGCGGGTGCAGTTCTACGAATACAAGCGGCACACGCAGAAGTTTGGCCAGGTCACGCGGGCCGGCATGCCCTGCACGGGCTGCACCGAGCCCGAGTTTCCGTTCTACGACCTGATGCCGGGCACCGTGTTCAAGACCCAGAAGATCGCCGGCGTGATTCCGAAGGATCACCAGACCGGCACGGGCCAGCTTTCGTATCTCGCCCACGCGGTGGCCGCCAAGATCGCGGCACCGCAGTGGTCGAAGGAAGACATGTTCGTCGTGTGAGGCCTTTCCCTCACCCACCTCACGAGGACACACCACCATGGCCACCGGCACCTACTTCCAGCCCGAACTCTACGAGCGACCAACCATCGACGGACGGAATGCGGCGCTCATCGACCGTGCGGGTGTTTACGACGGCCCCGAGTTCCACGACTTCGACCACCTCAACGTCCGCGAGAGCACGGCGCACTCCTTCTATCAGGGTGACACCTACCTGCACCCTTGGGAGGGGCGGACCGAGCCGATCGATCCGGCGGAAGGCCACAAGCAGGGAAAGTATTCCTGGGCGAAGAGCCCGCGATACGAAGTGCCCGGCAAGGGCCCGATGCCGCTGGAGCAGTCGCTCATCAGCTCGCCGATCAGGGACGCTGCCGACTCGGTCGAGATGGGGCACGTGGCCCGCTCCTACGACTCTTGCCTGGTCTGCACGGTGCACACCTACGACGGCAAGACCGGCCGCGAACTGACGAAATTTCGCATCGGCGAAAGGGGTAAGCCTTGAAGGCGCTCGTGATCGGCTGCGGCAACCTGCTCCGCGGTGACGACGCCGCCGGGCCGGTGCTCGTGCGGCGGATGTGGGATCGCGGCCTGCCCGACGGGGTGCGATGCGCCGACGGCGGCACCGGCGGCATGGACGTGGCCTTCCAAATGCGAGGCGTTCCGCAGGTCATTCTCGTCGATGCCTGCTCGTCGGGCAACGAGCCTGGGACGCTCTACGAGGTGCCGGGACACGAGGTCGAAAACCTCCCCCCGCTCACCGGCATCAACCTCCATGCCTTCCGCTGGGATCATGCGATCGCCTTCGGGCACTGGCTGCTCAAGGATGAGTATCCCGAGAGCGTCACGGCGTATCTCATCGAGGGCGAGCGGTACGAGATCGGCGAGGGGCTCTCGCCGGCAGTCGACAAGGCGGTGGACCGACTCGTCGACCTGCTCTTGGAAAAACTCGGGCCGCAGCCGGCGGAGGCCTCGCCATGACCAGCACCGACGCCACGCGATGCGACATCGAACTCACGCCCGACGGCCATCTGCGATTGCACGCTGCCGACGCGGCTCGGTGCTTTCCCGACGATGCGCTCGTCGCATTTCATCGTGACGGTGAACTGGCGCTTCTGCCCACCCGCGGCAGCGCGGGCGGCGGACTGATCCTCAAGCAGCGGAGTGCCTCGGGCGACCGCAGCGTGCTCCTCGCGGAAGCGCTCGGCTTCCGGCCCCTGGCGGGCCGATTCGCCGGCGTCTGGGACGAGCGTGCCGGTGGGCTCCGGGTGTCGCTCGCCGCGGCGGCGATCCCCTGGCCGCAGCCGGTGGGCGTGTTTGCGTTTCCGCGATCGCATCTGCTCGCGCCGCGCGGACGCTGCTCGTCGAGGCGGCGTCGGCAGCGGAGGGGGCGTCGCCCACCTTCGCCGCCCTGCTCGAGATGCAGATCGCCGACTCGCTCCCCGCGGAGGCGACGTCCCTCGCGATCGACCACCTGCTTCGCGCCGAGCGCCTGACCGCCACCACGCGGCTCCCCCGACTGCGGGCCGACGTGTTGATGCGGCTGGGCATGCTCCACCAGTCGCTTGGCGGCGATGGCAGCCGCGGCCCGCTCGTGGAGGCTGTGAGCTGCTATCAGAAGGCGCTGGCCGAGGGGTCACGCAAGACTCGGAGCCTGCGTGCTACGGCCAGCTCCAGAACAACCTCGGGCTGGCCTACCTCTGCATGCCCACCCGTGAGGCGAGCGACCAGCTCCGCACCGGCATCGCCGTGCAGTCGTTCCGCAAGGCGCTCGACGTGCAGGACCGCGATCGCGATCCAGACATGTGGGCGGGCGTGATGATGAACCTCGCCAGTGGCCTCCAGTATCTTCCCTCAACGCATCCCGCCGACAACCTCGCCGAGGCGGTGGAGATCTACGAGCAGGTGCTGGAAGTGCGGACGGAGGCCCGGGAGTCACGCCCGGCAAACACCACGGCGGAAAGCCCAACGCCGTGAGGCGTGGGCAGGGGTCCGGCGCCTCTTCGGTACGATGTCGAGCGAGCATCATGGAACTCCACCAACGGCAACAGTTCGATTTCCTCCTGCAGACGGCGTCCGAGAGGTTCGTCGCGCGGCTCGAGGAACGCCACCGCGGCTCGGACGCGGCGGCGGCCGCGCTGCGATCTGACCCCACGGCCTGTTCGGTGAACTGCTGCTCGTCACAGCCGTCGAAGCCCTGGACCAGCACGCGGGCTACCAGGCGGTGGGACCGGTGAGGGCATGATGCACGACGTGAGCCGATCGCCGGAGCCCACCCCGGGCGAGGACCTCGAGTCGCTCGCTGGCAGGGTCGACCGCGCGATCGGCGATGTTGCATCGCTGGAGCCGCAGGCTCGCGCGACGGCCATGGCCCTGAGGGAGGCCATCGAAGCCTTTCACAGGGCCGGCCTCACCGCGATCGTGAAGCGGCTCAAGGACGATCCCCGCGGCAAGGAACTGCTCTTCGAGCTGGTCGATGATCCCAGCGTCCGCGCCCTGCTCGCGATGCACGGCATCATCCGCACACCTGCCCCCACGACGGCCTCGGAGCCGCCGCTGGAACTCGTCCAGATTCAGCTGCCCGGCGACACGAAAGGCTGGTGCTCCGGCCCACAAGCCGACGAGGTCACGGCCGAGAAGCCGGTCGCCTTCGAAGCGGGCGGAGCCAAGATCCTCGTGCTCCGCGTGAAGAACGAACTCCGGGCCTTTCGCAACGCGTGCGCCCATGTCGGCCTGCCGCTGGAGCGAGGCATGTGCGACGTCGAGGCTGGCACGATCACCTGCCCGTGGCACGGCTTCCGGTTCGACGCCGACACCGGCGAATGCCTCTCGGCCCCACAGTGCCAGCTGGAGCCGTTTCCACTGCGGGTCACGGCCGGCGTCGTCTGGGTGAAGCCGTCATGACCGTCGCGGCCGAGCACGCGGGCTGGTCTCCCGCCTGCTGGCTCGGCGGCTCCGACCCGGGCGGCCTGGCGTCGCCCGCCGCTTCTCCCACGGCGGGTCACCTCTACGCCCCTCGCGGCGTCTGGCTCGACGACAAACGGCTCGTCGTCTGCGACTGGGGCAATCGTCGGATCCTGTTCTGGCGGGATGTGCCTGCCGAGTCGCACACACCGGCCGACATCGTGCTCGGCCAGCCGGACGTGGCCTCCGCCGACGAGAACCGTGGCGGCCCGCCGGGCCCGGCGTCGTTTCGGTGGCCGCACGCGCTCGCCGGCGACGTGCTCGCCGTGGCCGACACGGCCAACAACCGGCTGCTTTTTTGGCGGCTGTCCGCCGGCGAGCCGGCCGGTTCCGCGGCGGCGGCGGTGGTCGGGCAGGAAAACTTCGACGCCAGTGGCGAGAATCACTGGAAGGCCGTGGCCGCCGACACGCTCTGCTGGCCCTACGGAGTCTCGGCGTGCGGCGACCGGCTGGCGGTGGCCGACTCGGGCAACAATCGCGTGATGCTCTGGCAGCGGGGAGGTGGCTGATGTGCCTGGCCGTTCCGGGAGTCGTCGAATCGGTCCGCGATGAAAGCGGCACGCGGATGGGCCGCGTCAACTTCGGCGGCGTCGTCAAGGACGTCTGCCTCGCCTACCTGCCCGACATCGCCGTCGGCGACTACACGATCGTCCACGTCGGCTTCGCGATCTCGAAGATCGACGAGGCCTCGGCCCTGGCCACGCTCAAGACCTTCGAGGAACTCGGGCTGCTGGAGGAGGAACTCGCCGAACTGCGCGAAGACGAACCCGCCGGCGAGCCGCCGCGATGAAACACCTCGCCGAATACCGCGATGCGGAGAAGGCGAAGCGGCTCGCCGCCGAGATCCACCGGGTGGCGACGCGGCCGTGGGCCATCATGGAGGTCTGCGGCGGGCAGACCCACTCGATCATTCGAAACGGCGTGGACCAGCTCCTGCCCCCGGAGGTCGAACTGATCCATGGACCGGGCTGCCCTGTCTGCGTGACGCCGCTGGAGACGATCGACCGGGCGCTCGCAATCGCGGCGAAGCCGGGCGTGATCTTCTGCTCGTTCGGCGACATGCTCCGCGTGCCGGGATCGCGAGACAATCTCTTCGCGGTGAAGGCCGCCGGAGGCGACGTCCGCGTCGTCTACTCGCCGCTCGACGCCGTGAAGCTCGCACAGGCCACTCCCGATCGCGAGGTCGTGTTCCTCGCCATCGGCTTCGAGACGACCGCCCCAGCCAACGCGATGGCCGTCAAACTCGCCAGGCAGCAGGGCCTGAAAAACTTCTCGATGCTCGTCTCGCATGTTTTGGTGCCTCCTGCAATCGAGGCGATCATGCGGTCGCCGGGAAACCGCGTGAACGCCTTTCTCGCCGCGGGCCACGTCTGCAGCGTGATGGGCACCTGGCAGTATCCGCCGCTCGCCGAGCGGTTCCGCGTGCCGATCGTGGTGACGGGCTTCGAGCCGCTCGACCTCCTGGAGGGAATCCGCCGCACGCTGCTGCAGCTCGAGCAGGGCCGTCACGAGGTGGAAAACGCCTACGCCCGCGTCGTCACGGAGCAGGGCAATGAGGCGGCCCAGGCTGTGCTTGCGGAGGTGTTCGCGCCGGTGGACCGGGCCTGGCGAGGAATCGGCATGATCCCGGCGAGCGGTTGGCGGCTTGCCGATGCCTATCGTGAGTTCGACGCCGAGATCCGCTTCGCGGTCACCAACGTCACGGCTGCGGAGTCGCCGCTCTGCAGAAGCGGCGAGGTCTTACGGGGCACGCTCAAGCCCAACCAGTGCCCAGCGTTCGGGAAGGAGTGCACGCCCCGGACGCCACTGGGCGCGACGATGGTCTCGAGCGAGGGCGCCTGCGCCGCCTACTACCACTTCGGCCGCTTCAACTGACGGGTGTGTTGCGCCGCAGGCGCGTTGCAGGTGGCCCCAAGGCGTTCACGAAACTCGGGGCTGCCCTGGCGGTCGATGGGCTCCTCAACAAAACGCCCGTCGCCTGGCGAAAGCGAGAGCTGCGGCCGCAGCCCCGCATGCGAGTGGAAACGCCGGCCCGATGCGGCAGGCGAGTGTCGTCGACTCGAGAAGCGGCACCTCGGCGAGGAGGGCGTCGCGGGCATGCAGCGGTAGCGACGCCGTCACTTCCCCCATCGGCGAGATCACGCACGTTTCGCCGGTGGCGGCGCATCGCACCAGGCTGCGGCGGCATTCGACGGCCCGCAGCTGCGACAGCAGGCGGTGCTGGGCGAGCGTCAACGGCGCCGTGAACGCCGACCCGTTGATCAGTGATACCAGCACGTTCGCCGACTCATGGACCAGCGAACGGGCAGCGTTTGGGATCATGTCTTCGTAGCAGAGCATGACGCCTAGCCGCTGCCCATGGAGAGCGGTGAGGACGCGGGCGTCGGTGCCGGCTTTGAACTCGTCCTGCATGGCGAAATAACGACGGAGATCCGGATAAAGATCAGTGCCCGGCACGTACTCGCCAAACGGCATCAGATACCGCTTGTGGTAGCAGCCGAGGATGGCCTCAGACGCGTCGATCAGGATCGCCGACTGGTAGAGCGTGCGCGGCTTCTCGGCGTGGCCCGTGTAGATCGTGCCGCCGAAGAGCAGGGGGCAGGCGGGCTGCTCCAGCGGCCGCATGCCCTTGTGCGGCGGACGCGACAGGTCCGCGACACGGCCCGGATCGGCGAGCGATTCGAGGCGTGCGTCGTACGAGCCACCACTGCATTCAGGCCAGCAGACGAGGCCTGGCGTGCGCCAGGCTGCACGGGATTCCCGCCTGGTGATGGCCCGCAGGGCATCGACCCCGCCCTCGTCCTCCGGATTCGCCTGCACGAGCAACACGGTGAGCGTCGGCGCGGCTTCGGTCTCCCCGCTCCAGAAGGAGATGGATCCGAGGCCGTAGGCGAGGTTGATGCCGCAGACAGCCAGCGTGAGCAGGCTCGCCCGCGACCCGGCCAGCACGGACCAAGCACACCGCCCACCGGTCCCCGCGACGCACGAAATAGCATGGACGATCCACGCGAGCATTCCGGCATGGGCGTAGAGCACGAACGTGGTGACCTCCGGGCCGAAGAGATCAGCCGATTGCACGAGCGCCGGCCATGCGATCTGTGCATAGCCGAGCTTCCAGGGAAACACCGCAGGCATAAAGGCTTCGAGGGCCGTCGCCAGCAGGGCGGCCGGCAGCCAGGCCCGCAGCGGATCAGCCACGACCCGGGATGCGAACCAGAAGGGGAGGGCGAGGCGGACGGCATCCCAGAGGACGATCGGGGCTGTGGCGAGCAGACCGACGTGTGGTTCCGCATTCATCGCGTACGACAACACCTCCGGTGCCCAGTGGAAGGCGATCGCGAGCGCCGTGGCGGCGGCAAGAAGCGTCCAGAGTTCACCCCACCAACCACGGATGCGGCCGACCATCAGCAACGCGGCGGCCAACCCGACCCACTCGCACCAGACCAGCCGCTGATCGATCCACGGAGCGGAAACAAATACGGCGACTGACACCGCCGCCAGCGGCGCGGCCAGGGCATTCGGCAGCGTGATCGACCCAGCGCTCAGCTGAAAGGCCGCATAGCGGGCTGCTCCGCCTGCTGAGCCTGCTGAGCCTGCTCCGCTGCGGTGACGATCATCGGCCGGTGGAAGCCCTGGGCGCCTCCACCGGCCGATCGCGTGGGAAAAGGTCATGGAACGACGTTTTCCTCCGTCGGCTAGTACTTGGGGACGATGTCCACGTTCGGGCCCGTCGTGATCTTGGCGTAGGCGATCTTGCCCTTGCCGACGGAGTAGCCCACCGCGTCGTCGGGCGGCGGCAGGACTCCCGACTGCGGCACGCTCGCCGCATCGATGACGGCGATCACGCCCTTCCCCGAGGGAACCGGATAGAAGATCGCTCCGCTGTTGGCCGGCCGCAGTATGGCGCCGAGTCGCTTGGCGTCGCTCACGGTGACAGGGGCGGCGAATCCTTGCGGAATGACCACGACATACGTGTTGGTCGATCCCACGTTCTGGATCTTGACGTTGGCCGTCTTCTTGACGCCGACCGCGCCGGACGTGCCACCGGCGTGAGCCGGAGCGGCCATCAGGACGGCCAATGCCACGAGGGCGAGAGCCGGGAGAATATGCCTGCGAATCATGGAGTTACCCCTTCGGTGAAAGAACCCAGAAATGAACCGGACACCACACCACGTCGTGTCCGGTGGAACTCACCGCGGTCCATCACGCGAGCGACCGCACCACGCGGCCGCCCGTAGCCGGGCGCGTCGATCGGCGTGTCAACCGTCCGGCGGCGAGACATCGGCTTCGCCGCCGTTCCGGGTGCAGAGCGCCGAGAGAACCGCCGGATCCATGGAGTCGCTGAGGAACGTCACGCGGCCATCGCCGCAGGCCGCCTGGGCCCCGCCCATGTGATGGCTGCTGATGTCGCTGCCGAGGGCGTTGACGAACGCCGCGCCCTGGGCAAAGCAGTTGATGCGGGCCCAGCGGCCGGTGGCATCCGGATCGTTGTCCGGTACGGCCACGCTTCCGCGATCGACGGCCTCGGCCATGAGCAGGGTGCGACTGAGGCCATCCGTCGCGTCCGCCGCGGCGGCGGGCCGATGCTCGCCATCGTCGCCGAACAGCATGCCGTTGTGGAGCCCCGCTGCCCCGAGAAACGGCACGCCCGCCGAGACGATCCAGGAGCCGGAGATGCCGGCGTAATCGGCTTTTCCCACGGACGCCACGATGCCGCTGGGACAGATGTACGTCGCCACCGCCTGACGGCCGGCGAGGTCATTGCCGCCGGGGGCGTTCCAGGGTTTCGTGTAATCGATCCGGGCCGAGATGCCCGCCTGCTCGATGTAGGGCAGGATGAAGGACGACCAGGCGTGCTCGGTGCCGTTGGGCAAGGACGTGCCGCGTGGCTGAAGGTCGCAACCGGCAGGAAAGCGTCGGCGGGCCGATTCGTACCCGCAGACTCCGAGGGCGGATTGCCGGATGCTGTTCGCGCACTGTGTCGTGCGCGACACTTCCCGCGTACGTTGCACCGCCGGCAGGAGCATGCCGATCAGCGTGCCGATGATCGCCATCACGGCAAGCAGTTCGACCAATGTGAAGCCCCGCTGACCGCCCGCGAGGCGGCCACCGAGCGGATGCTGGGCGAGAAGGTTTGAAGACATCATCGGGGCTGTCACCAGGGCGTCTGGCGGCCTGCCGATGAACATCCCCTCGCGGGGTTCGCGGTCATGCGAGGGCGGCGAAGCCTACGCCTGGTGCCGTCAGAGTCAAAAACCATGACATTGGAGCAGGTTTCTGTCGGCGATCCGGGGCAAAAGACGTGCAGGACACTTGCCTCCTGCCACGCCACGTGCCCCCGTCACTGCGTGGCGGTGTCGTTATCCCGGTGGATCGTGCTCCCGGCATGTACCATGCACCGCACTGGCCATGACGATCGTTCGGATCCGCCTCAGGGTGCCCCGTGCCCGCTCCCGACTTCAGCAAGTTTTCCTGCCCGGTACCGCTACGCGACTATCCGCATATTGTCATGGGGCACGGCGGCGGCGGGGCGTTGTCGCGCGACCTCATCGAGCACGTCTTCCTGCCCGCCTTTACAAATCCCCTGCTCGACCGCCTTGGCGACTCGACGGTGCTCGACATGGCCGCGGAACTCGCCGGCGGCGGGCAGCTCGCCATCTCGACCGATTCCTACGTCGTTCGGCCGCTCTTCTTTCCCGGCGGCTCGATCGGCGACCTCGCCGTCAACGGCACCGTGAATGACCTGGCGATGAGCGGGGCCCGCCCCCACTCGCTGACCGCGGCCTTCATCATCGAAGAGGGTTTTTCGATCGGCGGGCTGGTGGAGATCGCCCGGCAGATGGCGAAGGCGGCCGCGGCGGCCGGCGTGCGGATCGTGACGGGCGACACCAAGGTGGTGGAGCGAGGGCACGGCGACGGCGTCTACATCACGACGGCTGGCCTTGGGATCGTGCCGACGGGGCTTGGCCTCGGCACAGAAGCGATCCGCGACGGCGATGTCGTGATCGCCAGCGGCACGCTCGCAGATCACGGGATGGCGATCATGAGCGTCCGCGAAGGTCTCGAGTTCGAGGCTGAGATCACGAGCGACTCCGCCCCGCTTCACGGCCTCGTGGCGGCGATGCTCGCCGTCTGCCCCGCGATCCGTCTGCTCCGCGATCCCACCCGCGGCGGTGCGGCCACGAGCCTCAACGAGATCGCGACGCTCGCGGGCATGGGCATCGAGATCGACGAGCAGGCGATCCCGGTGCGGCCCGTCGTGGCCGCGGCCTGTGAAATCCTCGGCCTCGACCCGCTTCAGGTGGCCAACGAAGGCAAGCTTCTTGCGATCGTCCCCGCCGACGCGGCTGATAACGTCCTTGCCGCCATGCGAGGCCACGAGCATGGCCGCGACGCCGTGGCGATCGGCCGCGTGGTCGAGGGCCATCCCCGGATGGTGGTGATGCGAACCGCCATCGGCGGCACCCGCGTCATCCCAATGCCGCTCGGCGAGCAGCTGCCTCGGATCTGCTGAACCGCGTGCGAGGGATCACGCAGGACGAGGACGGCGAGCCTCGGCTATCCTGCCGTTGGCGAGACAACTCGTCCCGTCCCGCAGCCGGGTTTGGCATGTGGGGCCTGCGTTTTCCCAGGGTCGTCACAAAGTGAGTCTCTCGATGACACGTATGCTCGCGATCCTCCTCAGCCTGACGGCAGCCGCCGCGTCCGCCGACACCCCGAAGCGGCCGAACGTTCTCTTCATCTTCACGGACGATCACGCCCAGCACGCGCTGTCATGCTACGGCTCGAAGGTGAACCAGACGCCCCACCTCGATCGCCTGGCATCGGGTGGTGCCCGTTTTCTCAACTCGTTCGTGACCAACTCCATCTGCACGCCCAGCCGGGCCACGCTCCTCACCGGCCAGTATTCCCATACCAACGGCGTGCCGGTGTTCAACCGATTTGACGGCAGCCGCGATCACCTTGCCAAGCGGATGCAGGCGGGTGGCTACCACACCGGCGTGATCGGCAAGTGGCACCTCGGTAGTGACCCGACCGGCTTCGACCGTTGGATCGTGCTTCCCGGACAGGGCGCCTACCGCGATCCGATGTTTCTCGTACCCGACGGGTCGCTGACGATCGCAGGGCACTGCACCGAGGTGATCACCGAACTCGGCCTCGAGTTCCTGAAGACGCGACCGGTCGAGAAGCCGTTCTTCCTGATGCTTCACCACAAGGCGCCGCACCGCGAATGGATGCCCGACGACCGCAACCGGGCGAGGTTTGCCGACGCCGTGATCCCCGAGCCGGCCACGCTGTTCGATGACTACGCCACGCGCCCGGCGGCGCTCCCCGGAAACGAGCAGACCGTCGCCCGCGACCTCACCCGCCGCGACCTGAAACTCGAGCCGCCGGCCGGGCTCGAGCCGAAGGAACGGCAGCGGTGGCTGAGCGCGAAGCCGGTGGAGGTGGACGTTGGCGGAACACTGCTCACCGGCACCGCCCTCGTCCGCTGGAAGTATCAACGGTTCATGCAGGACTACCTCGCCTGCGTGCAGGGCGTGGACGATGGCGTCGGCAGGGTGCTCGACTGGCTGGATCAGGAACAGCTCACCGACGAGACGATCGTGATCTACACCACCGACAACGGCTGGTATCTCGGCGACCTCGGCCTCTACGACAAGCGGTTCATGTATGAGCCGGGACTACGGGTGCCGTTGCTGGCCCGTGGCCCGGGAATCAAGCCGGGCGTCACTCCCGAGCAGTTCGTCGCCAACATCGACATCGCCCCGACGATCCTCGACCTTGCGGGGCTGCCGCTGCCGGAATCGATGCAGGGGCGGAGCGTCGCCCCCCTCCTCCGTGGCGAGCGACCGGCCGGTTGGCGCAGCAGTGTCTATTACCGCTACTACCACGACCCGGGAGACCACAACACGCGGGCCCACTACGGCGTCCGCACGGCGACCCACAAGCTGATCCACTACTGGACGAAAGACGCCTGGGAGTTGTACGACCTCGTGCAGGATCCAACCGAGCAGCACAACCTGCTCTTCGACGAGGCCGAGGCTGAGTCGCCGCCGGTGGCGGCCGTGTTCGCTGAACTCAAGGCGGAGATCCTGCGACTGCAGGAGCACTATGGCGACGACGGTCGCTACGCCGACCCGCAGACCTGGCCTGCCGGCGGAGTTGATGGACCCGGAAACGGAGGCCCGGGCAGGAAACCGCTGGGCCGGAAGACGGCGACCGAGGCGATCGCCGCGTCAGGCGTCGTCCGGCGTCAGCCCGAGCACAACGTCGAACCGCGCGGTCAGTTCACCGATCCGTGAGCCCTCGAGCGGTTGGAAATCCACGACCAGACTTTCGCGCTGCGCTGCGTCGCCAATTCGGCGAAGAATCCCGTCGCGGTCGTTCTGGGGGTGGCCCTTCACGAAGCACTGCGTGGTCAGCAGCCGGTCTCCGCCGCGGCTGATGGTGAAGTGGATGTGGGGCGTGCGGCCCGGATACGGAACCGGCTTGATCGTGCGGAAGCCGTAGCAGCCGTCGGTGCCGGTGACGAACCGCCCGTATCCCTGGAACCGCCTGTCTCGGTTTTCGGCGTTGCCCGTCCGAGAGTGGAGGTAGGCGCCATGGGCGTCCACCTGCCAGATCTCCACCAGCGCGTTACGGATCGGCGAGCCCGAGGCGTCGAGGATCCGTCCTGACAGCCACGTCACCTCGCCATCGGCCAGTTCGGTCGCATCGGTGATCACGAGCAGGTCGTTGTCGGTGTCGAGCGGCAGTTTGTCGGGGAAGAATGGCCCTTCAGTCACCCGCGGCGTCCGTACGAGTTCCTCGGCGTAAGCACCGGCCCGGCCCGCGAACAGCGATCCCAGGGCCAGGAGTCGCACGGCCCGGCGACGGCTCTCGTCTGTCCGCTCATACGTACGTGGATTGATGAGATTCATGGCCGCTCGTGCCGGGACCAGGTACTCGGATTCTTCAACGGGCAGGTCGGCAGCGGGTTGCGATTGATTTCGACGCGCCGGTCCTCGCCCCCACCCCAGTTTACCGTAGCCAGAACTGAACGCGGACGACGATTGTGCCGATGGAAGAGTCAGGATTGCCAGATGGTGGCCAATCTCGAATACGATCTTCGACACGAATCGATGGGAGGGGAAACATGGGCAAGGGCAACAACTCGCAGAAGAACGACAAGAAGAGCATGAAGCCGAAGCAGGACAAGTCGAAGCCCGGCGTCAAGAAGTAACGCGGCACGCGGTGCGACGAGTGAAAGGCGACCGGCCGTGAGGCCGCCGGCAACCACGCTGGACGCCGCGTTGTGAGGTGCTTCGCCGCACGGCGTTGGGCTTGGGCGACGGCCGCGGGAGATTCACGTCGGAGCGGTGTAATCTGTGCCGCTGATCGTTTGCACCTGCCCAATGCCGATCGTCGGCATGGCGGGAGGCGGAGTTGACGCGAACGTGACAGGGGAGGTTGCCGATGGCCCCACCTATCCCGCGGACGGGCGTCACCTCGTGGACGCTCTCGTTCGGTCTTCAGGTTGAGTGGGCGGCGAGGGACTCAAGTCAACCTCGTCTCGCCCGCCGCTTCCGCCACCGCATCAGGCCGGCGAAGCCTGCAGTGGTGATCGCTGAGATGGTGGCATACGAGGCGGGTTCCGGCACCACCGTCGGCACCAAAACGACGCCCCTGAACGCCGTACTCCCCGAGGCGACGGCAAGCGACGTGAAGGCCGAGAGCGTGCCGCTGAGCACGCTTGTGGCCGCGCCGGTGTCGGTGTATTTCCACAGCGTGTTGCCGCTGCCCGTCATGAAGAGCTGCACGTTGCTGCCGTCGACCCCGCCAGTCAGCCCGCGCAAGGCCCCGGTGAAGGCCTGGACCGTCCCGGCAGCGTTCCAGGTGCCGCTGAGGTCGAGCGTGTACTTCCACAGCCCGCCGGACGTTGCCGAGTCGTCGACCGTGTACATGGTGTCGATCCCGGGCACCGCGGGGTTGGTGTCGAGGAACGTGAAGCCGTAGCGGCTTATGATCGGAGTGACGCCCTGTCGGGGAATGTTCGGCAGGACCGTATTCCCGGTGGGAAGGCCGTTGACGAGCGGGTTGCCGGCGAGCAGCCCAACGGACGGCAACGTGCCCGAACCGGTCGATTGGTACAGCTCGTTCCCAAAGATACCAAGCGTGCGAAGGTTGGTGCCGATCGATGCAGTCGAAGCAGTCGTCCCGGTCGCCACGAATGGACTTGATCCGTCGACTGTTCCGTACACCACGCCGCTGTTTCCGCCAACCGCCCAGATCTTGTTGCCGTCGGTGGACGCCGCGGCGCGGGGACTGGTCGCGCTAAACCACGTGCCCATGACCGTCAGCGAGTAGGAGCCCGTCGTCGTGTTCAAAAGTCCCGCCACACGAGGGACTGCTGCACTCGTTGTGCCTGAAATGCTCGAGGGGGCCGGGATGGTCGAGTTGTAGCCGCTCAAACCGATCCAGGTGCCGTCTGGGGAGATCGACAGCGCCCCTTCCGCAGTTGAGTTGCCTGCCGTGATGAGCTTGGTTCCGGTGCCGGTTGCCGGCATCGCGATCGACTGCACGAGCGAC
>JAGWWA010000006.1 GCA_018970605.1 Planctomycetota bacterium
GGCTCGATCGACGAGGTGCTCGAGCCTTCTTTCAACCGCCCGCCACAGGAGTGACAACGAGGTCTCCCGTATGGACAACCCGCAACGCCCACCAGACGACGACGCCCGTAGCCTCCAACGCCCTGACCAGCCGGGGCTGAAGCGGATCGCCCGCTTCAGCTCCCGGCGTGCGGTGGGCACCCCCTGCTGGAACCTCGAGATGCTGGAGTCGCCGCTCATGGACCGGGGGCTTGCCTACGCCGTAAGCGACGGGCCGCCGTCGGAACTCGGCGCCGCAGGAAATGGCTGCATTGAGTTCGACCTTCCGACCAGCAAGTACACAAACGCCGTCGGTCACCATCGGGTACGAATCCGGCTCACGGTCACCGACGGTCGGCTGTCGATCACCGCGCCGCACGTGTACCCGGCCCATGGTCTCAGGCGAACGACCAACCCACCGCCGGATGCAGCCGGTAACCTGCGAATCCTCCGATTGGGCGACGAGGGGGTGACGAACCTCGACCTCATCATGGCGGCCGATGGCACGGTTTCCGCGAATCTGCTCATGGAGACTATTCTTCGACCATTCAACCGAAACGACGTGGTGCAGATAGCTGAGGAGTTCGCTATCGGGGTCGATTATCTCGACTTCATCGTTCGCGCGGAACATCTGCTGCTTCCACCGCCCGGAGACCAATCATGACGCGTCCGCGAGTGCTGTTCGATCCACAGACGACGGTCCCGTGCGCGATCTCGAGGAGTGGCCTCGAGTTGTTTACCAACTGCCCCCGCTGCTTCTACTTCGACAAGCGCCTTGGCCAATCGCGACCTTCGAGACTGCCCTTCACCCTCAACATGGCGGTCTATTCACCGTCTCGCCGACGGCGTACTGGGTCTACGCCAACGGTGATGCGGCCGCACCCTGCTTCGATCAAACGTTGCGATTCCGGATGACGGTGATCCCCTACGAGGGATCGGATGACTGGGTGGAGTCGCACATCATGGCCGCTCGGGCGTGCCTCACGAAGGATGCGCCGCCGCCGAGCGAGAGCACCTCGTTGACCACAGACTCGAAAATCCTTGGAGAGACCGCTCCCGCATGCCGTAGCCGTGGTACCGGCACTGGCCCTTCGACGCTCCCGAGCACCGGAAGGTGCCGTCGGTCTTGCCCTGCGAGCGCATGAGCGCGACGCGGATACCGCACACGAACACGCCGGCGATCAGGCCACGCCGCTGTCGGGTCGTGCCGCGGAGCGGATGGCCTGCACCGTGATCGTGCTCAGCGGCCTGAGCCTGACCCGCATGGCGGTCCGCGAACTGCTCGGCACGGCCCGTCAGATCGACGAGGCGATCGTCGCGGCCTCGGCGACTGGCTCAACCGCGACCGCGGGCGTCGTGACGTCGTCGTGAAACTCGGTCGGATGATCCTCGGCCGCATGGCCGTAGAGATCCTGCATGCCGGCGACCGCCGCCAGATACTCGTTGAAGTGCGCGTCCATGATGAAACCCTCCGTGGTTGAACATCCCTGACTGACAACCGTGACTGAGGAATAGTACGCACACCATTCACTCCGGTTCGGCACCTCGCAGACAGCCGATCCTTCCCAAACACCCAGAGCTTCCCCGGCCACCACGATCCCCCGTGAGACAACGCAACCCTGGCCCGCCCTTCGGTCGATGACATCGCCGTCATCGAGGTGATCGCGGCATGAGCCACTTTCTTCACGTCCTCGCCCTGGCTGTGGCCGGCGCGGTCGGCACGCTGCTTCGCGCCGGCTGCACGACGCTGGCCGTCAAGATCTTTGGGCCATCATTTCCATGGGGAACGCTGGCCGCCAACGTGGTGGGGTCGTTCGCGTTTGGAGCGATCTACGCCCTGACTCGATCCCGCGCGATCACGCCGGAGCAGGAGACAGTGCTCCTCGTCGGCCTCCTCGGCGGGTTCACCAGTTACTCGAGCTTCGCCTTCCAGTCGGTCTCGCTGCTCGAGTCGGGCCGCGGAGCCGCAGCCCTCGCCTACATGGCCGCGACCAACGCCCTGGGTCTCGCGGCCGTCTGGGCCGGCATCCGCTGCAGCCGCTGATACTGGTTGTCTACGCTCCACACGCAGCCTGCTGCTCAAGCCCAACGCCGTGAGGCGTACGGGCGAACCGCCATCAGACGCCGCGCCCAACGTGGCTCAGCCGTACCGCTTACGCGGTGACGCTTCCTGACACCGTGACCTGTGCCGCCGGATCAGTCGCCCGTCCAGCGGCACTCGTATACGCTCCCCTGCCTTGGCATGATCACCGACCAGCCGATCAACCGGCCATAGGGATGGTCGATCGTGTATCGCGAGGTGAGCGGCTCGGCCATCGCATCCTGCCCGCGGGGATAGGTGACGAGCTGATAGCGGCGATACGGATGGTCGTCGGGAAAGAGAATCCAGACCGTCAGCAGATCGGCTCTGAACTGCATCACCAGCGGCAGTCGGCCCGCGGGAAGCGACTTGTATCGCACCACTGCCGCGAGTTCGAGCGACACCGGCTCACCCACCGGGGCGTCCGACAGATCGACGTGATACTCGTAATGAATCTCCTCTGAACCGTCGGCCGCCCGCTCCTTCACGCGGCGCACCTTCCCCGGAATGGAACCGTTCGGCTGGCGGTATTCGACGCCCTCCACCGGAAGGGCCGTCCGAAACACGATCCCCCTCTGACGGCGCGCCTCGTCGTTGAGGCGGATCACCGCGCGATCGCGGAAGCGAACCTGCCCGCCACGATCGGGCCGCAAACCGCCGCTCCAGGCCGTCCGCAGGTCGTTGATCCGGCTGTGCGAGAGAATCTCGACTCCGGCGTAGTCGTCCACGGTCGGCTCGGTGGCGTCGGTGACTTCGAGCTTCCGCCAGCCGGCGACCGGGTCGCTCTCCACCAGGTCGAGCACCAGGCGGATGTCGGGGTCGCCCTTGGCGATCGAGTCGATCACGCTCGTGAGCATTTCCGCGCGACGGTGAACCGCATAGAACCGCATCGGCAGGTAGACGAACAGCAGCGCGCCAAGCGCGAGATAGAGGTAACTCGGCCAGTCCTTCCAGTCGAAGAGCGTGGCCCAGATCTTGCGATGGCTGGAGCGGCGGAGCAGCTCCGCCAGTCGCGCCGGCGAACTCGTGCCCGTCGTCCGGGCGGTGCCGTGGCTGGCATCCGGCGGCGGCGGAACCACCACCGAATGCCGACCTGGCAGGGGCTCCCAGGGAGGTCCGTCGTGGACCGGCCGCAGCGCCTTCGCGCCGATCCGGCGGTGAAAGCTGCGGGCCACCTCGAAGCCGTGCGCAACGAGGGCGTTGACCTCCAGGTCGTTGAACCGGTCGAGGTCAGTGCGGATGCCCGACACCTCCGCCTGCACCACGGGATGCACACCGTGAGGGTCTTCGTGGGCGTCCACGACGTGCGTCACGGGCAAGAAGTGAAAGCCGTTCTGGTCGCCGAAGTTCTCCCGCTCCAGCTGCCAGACGCGGTCCCAGAGGATGTCGGTCGCACGGATCGACTGGGCGATGAAGCCGAGCGGCGCGTTCCCGAGGATCTGAAACGGCTTGCCGGCGTCGCTGACGATCACCCGGTGATACGACCGGCCGCGATGGTCGGTGAGCCAGGCGAAGGCGCGGATGCCGAGGTTGTCATAGACGCCGCCGTCGGTGAACGACTCCGTCGGAAACTGCCCCTCGTGCACGCCGAGATCGGCCGCAGTGATCTCCACCGGCGGAAAGAACCCGGGGAACGCCGACGATGCGCTCACCACCTTGGCGATCGTCGCAGTCTGCCCGGCGACGTGGCGAAAGGGATCGGTCTCGCCCCGCTCGCGTTTCTGGATGTGCAGGCCATCGCGGTTGAACACCGCCATCACGCCGTCGCTCACGTTCGTGGCCAGCATGTGGAGCGCCGGCTGCTCCGGGAGCTCGAAGAGCCGCCGATCGCCGTAGAGAAACGTGCGGTAGTAGCCCTCGAGGAACGCGTTGGGGGTGAAGTTCGCGGCCGACCAGCCGGTGAGCTTCCCGAGGAGCCGGACGGGGAACAGCAGCGGCAGGCGACGGACGATCCGGTTGCGGACGTCGTGCTGCACGAAGCGGACGACCTCGCCGGCCGCCTCGGCGAACTCGGCGTCGGTGCCGGTGTAGCGATCCCAGTTGAGGACCAGGTGGGCGGCCAGGATGCTGCCTCCGGACACGGCCGCGATGTCGCCCACGAGGGGCAGCGCACCGCTGTCGCGGAGATAGCGGATCACGCCAAGGTGGTAGAGGGTGGCGCGGAATCCGCCGCCGGAGAGGGCGAGGCCAATGGTGGACATGTGAAGCGGCACCGAGCGTGTCGAGGACGGTGGGCCAATCTACCCGCCACCACCCCGCGCCGGCGACTGTTGAAGCGGCCGGCGGCGCCGCGGCATACTGTCGCCCTTCGACCAGACACCCCGGAGCATGACCACCCATGGGCCTTCTGAAGGAGTTTCGCGAGTTCGCGATGCGCGGCAACGTGATCGACCTCGCCGTCGGCGTGGTGATCGGTAGCGCCTTCGGCAAGATCATCAGTTCGCTCGTCGCCAACATCATCATGCCGCCGCTCAACCTGCTGACGAGCAAGTTCGGCGTGAACTTCAACGACCTCGCCTGGCGGGTGCGCATGGAGTCGCCGAAACTGCTCGCCGACGGCACCGCCGAAATGAAGGACGGCAAGCCGCTGATGCTCATGCAGGACTATCCGATCCTCAACTACGGGCCGTTCATCCAGTCGGTGGTCGATTTTCTGCTCGTGGCCGCCGCGATCTTCCTCGTCGTCAAGGCGATCAACACGGCCAAGGCGAAGTTCGAGGCCCAGAAGGATGAGACCCCGGCCGCGCCTCCCGAGGACGTCGCGCTGCTCCGCGAGATCCGCGACGCCCTCGTGAAGAAGTAGGACGCCATGGGATTCTGCGACGACGCCTTTCTGCTCTCCACGCCGGTGGCGGCCGACCTCTACCACCGCGTGGCGGCGACGCAGCCGATCGTCGACTATCACTGCCACCTGAGCCCCAAGGACATCGCCGAGGACCGGCGGTTCGAGACCCTCCACGCCGCCTGGCTGGAGGGAGACCATTACAAGTGGCGGGCGATGCGGGCCGACGGGGTGAACGAGGAGCGCATCACCGGCTCCGCCACGCCGCGGGAAAAGTTTCAGGCCTGGGCGGAGACGGTGCCCCACACGCTGCGGAACCCGCTCTTTCACTGGGCCCACCTCGAACTCCGCCGCCACTTCGGGATCGACGACCTGCTCGACGGCACCACCGCCGAGAAGGTCTGGACGGAAGCCAACCGCCAGCTCACGACGGGCCCGCTCACGGCCCGTGGCATCCTCACGACCATGAACGTGGCGCTCGTCGGCACCACCGACGACCCCGTCGATCTGCTCGACTGGCATGCGCGGATCGCCGCCTCGGGGTTCCCCGTGAAAGTGGTGCCCACCTTCCGCCCCGACGTGGCCGGCAAGGTGCATCAGCCCGAGAAGGTGAAGCCCTGGGCGAAGAAGCTCGCCGACGTCTCCGGGATCGGCACCGACACCCACGCAGGCCTGCTCGCGGCGCTCGATAAACGGCACGCCGACTTCGCCGCCGCCGGCTGCCGGGCGAGCGACCACGGCCTCGACGTGCTGTCGCCCGTCCACTGCACCGACGCCGAGGCCGCCTCGATCTGGCAGCGGACCATGGCCGGCACGCCCGCCACGCCCGACGAAGCCGACCGCTTCGCGACCTCGATCGTGCTCCACGTGGCCCGGCTCAACCACGCCCGGGGCTTCGTCACCCAGTTGCACCTCGGCGCCTTCCGCGACCCCAACCTGCTGCTCGCGAAGCGGCTCGGGGCCGACGCCGGCTGCGACACGATCGGCGACCTGCCACAGGGGCCGGGGCTCATCCGCCTTCTCGGCCGGCTCTCCGGCGAAAACACCCTCGGCCGCACGATCCTCTACAACATCAACCCCGCCGACAACGCGGTGTTCGCCGCGATGCCAGGCTCGTTCCAGGACGGCATCATCCCCGGCAAGATGCAGTGGGGCAGCGGCTGGTGGTTCATGGACCAGGAGCGGGGCATGCGCGACCAGATGAACATGCTCTCCGATCTCGGCCTGCTCGCACGATTCGTGGGCATGGTCACCGACTCGCGGTCATTCCTCTCCTATCCGCGGCACGAATACTTCCGACGGATCCTCTGCGACCTGCTCGGCAGCGACGTCGCCAGCGGCAGGCTCCCCGACCGCCGCGAGTGGCTCGATACCGTGGTCGCGGGCGTCTGCCACGGCAACGCCCGGGCGATGTTCATCGATCCCGTCATCGCCTGAGCCGACTTGCCGCGACGGGCTCGGTCGAGAACCGCACGCGAACATCGGGATGCGTGGTATAGAGCCGCAGCCGCTCGCCATCGTGGATGAGCGTGGCACTCGACCGCTTGGGATGCGCCGGATCGACGGGAAGCAGCGGGTTGCCGGCCCACTTCTCCCAACGGATGAGGTCGTCGCTCGCGGCGAGGCAGGTCTGCCACGTCTGCCGCGCAGGATCGGGGCTGGCGTGGTAGTAGGCATACCACCGGCCGTCGAACCGCACGATCTGGTCGATCGCGATCCCGTGGCGGTCATACGCCTCGGGGCCGCAGCCAAGCACCGGCTCGTCGCTGACGTTGGTGAACGTGCGGCAGTCCCGCGACGTGGCCAGCCACACGCCTTCGTCCCGCCGTTCGTAGAAGAGATGCCAGAGGCCGCGATCGACCCAGAGCGTGGGCGTGCCACGCGGGCCGTCTGGAATCGCGTCACCCGACGCGAGGCGGATGTCGAGCGGGCCGCAAGGCCGCCACGAGACCAGGTCTCGCGACGCCAGCAGGTGGGCGATGTCGTGCTCGCCTTCGGCGACCATGCGAAACACGTCCTCGCCCGGACTACCAGTTCGCGCCACGCAGACGTCCTCCACCCAGCGGCCGGGCAGAAGCGGGCCGGTGGAACGCGTCCAGTTGAGGCCGTCGCCGCTCGTCGCATGGCCGAGCCGCCGCACCGGATCGCGGTCGGGATTCGAGCCCGTGTACCAGAGGTGCCAGCAGCCCCCGTGCCGCAGGATCCAGCCCCGCTCCCGCAGGTCGCGGTCCCAGGCATCGGCTCCGCCACCCGCGAACAGCGGCTCGGCCGACGGCGGCCCAAACGCGACGAGCTCTTTGGGCACCACCGGGCCCTCACCCCGCGCCGTTGCCGAGACCAGGGCGAGCAGGCAGACGATCGCGACGCACAGCTTCATCTCCCCATGATACGGCTGGCCGGCCGGTACGATGGATGGTGGCCCCCCGACTTCTGAGCCATGTCGTCCATGCCGCTTCCGGGTCGCAACCTCTCCGCGCAGCTCGTCTGGCCCGTCGTGGGCCTGGTGCTGATCGCGGTGCTGGCCAACGTCGCCTTCGCCGCGTGGCTGGCGACGCGGAGCGCCGTCGTCGCCGCCCGGAGCGGCCGTGAACGGATCGTGGCCGCCCTCGATCGCTCGCGGATCGCACTCGTGCCCGCCGTGCTCGATGCCCTCGGCGACCTCACCGGCAGCGACATGGTCGTGTGGGACGACGCAGCCGACGCGCCGGGGGCCGCCACCCTCACGCCGCAGCAGCTCGTCGAGGCGACATCCGCGCTGCGGACGGCGCGCGACGGTGATGTGATCGCGATCAGGGGCCAGCGGCACGCGGTCGCCATCGTCCGCGCATCGGGAGTCCGGCCGGAGCGGGCGTTCGTGCTCACGCCAGTGAAGAGCCTCGCGGCGACAACCTGGGCGGCGGCCTGGCCGGTACTCGCCGTGGCCGCCACGACGCTCGCAGTCCTCGTGCCGCTGGGGCTGGCCACCACCGGCCGGATCGCCCGACGGATCGGGGCGATTGAACGACGGGTGGAACGGATCTCGCAGGGCGAGTTCGGGGTCGCGGCCGCCGAGGCCGGCGACGATGAGGTGGGCCGCCTCGCCGCGGGCGTGGAGCGGATGAGCGGCGAACTGGAGTCGCTTCGAGCGCGGCTCGTCGCCGGCGAGCGGCAGCGGCTGCTCGGCCAGCTCGCCGCGGGATTCGCCCACGAACTCCGCAATGCGATCACCGGTGCACGGCTCGCGATCGACCTCCACCGCCGCCGCTGCCCCGGAGTTGATCCGAACCGCCGACCTGACGACAGTCTTGCCGTCGCCTGCCGGCAACTCGACATCGTCGAGGAGGAGGTCCGCGGCCTGCTCGCCCTCGGCAAGCCGCCGGCCACAGAACCGGCAGCCTGCGACGTCGATGCCCTCGTGGCCGAGGTCTGCGAGCTCGTGGGGCCACGGGCTGCCCATGCCGGTGTCGAACTCGCGGCGTACCCGGCCTGCGGAGCGACCCTCACGGGCCGTCGCGAGGCGCTGCGGGCGGCGCTTGTGAACCTCGCCCTCAACGCGATCGATGCCGCCGGCAGTGGCGGCCACGTGACCGTCGCCGCCGCAGCCGGTGACCGCGGCGTGACGTTCACGGTGGAAGACGATGGGCCGGGACCGCCACCCGAACTCGGCACGGCCCTTGCCGAGCCGTTCGTGACGGGCAAGCAGGAGGGTGTGGGCCTCGGACTGGCGGTCGCCCGAGCCGTCGCGGAGCAGCATGGCGGCACGCTCGCCTGGCGGCGGGCCGGCGGCCTCACGCGATTCACGATCGCGCTGCCCGCGGCAACGATCGTCACATCCCCGGAAGCCGTGGAACCCCGGGCATGAGCCGCATCCTGGTCGTCGACGACGAGCCGGCCATCGGCTGGAGCCTGCGGGAGATCCTCGCCGACGAAGGGCATGCGGTCGACGTGGCGGCGAACGTCGCCGAGGCGCTCGCCGCCGCATCCCGTGCCCGCCCCGACGCGATCCTGCTCGACGTCCGCCTCCCCGGTCGCGACGGCATCGAGGCGATCCCCGATCTGCGGGAGACGTCCGCCGCTCCGATCGTGGTGATGACGGCGTTCGGCGACCTCGACACCGCCGTCCGCGCCGTTCGCGCCGGCGCCTTCGACTATCTCGTCAAGCCGTTCGATCTCGAACACGTTTCGGCAGTGGTCGCCCGCGCGCTCGCGGATCGCACCAACGGAGACTCGTCCACCGAACCCGAACCCCTGCCGCACACACTCCTCGGCTCTTCCACCGCGATGCAGGAGGTCTATAAACGGATCGCGGCCGCGGCGGCGGACGACCGGCCGCTTCTGATCACGGGCCCCGAGGGCAGCGGCAAGGATCTGGCGGCCCGCTCCGTGCATGCCCACGGCCTCAGACCGGGCGGGCCGTTCGTCTCCACCAGCCTCGCGGCCCTCGCGCCCAGCGCGATCGGTGGTGAGCTTTTCGGAAGCAGCGATGCTGTGGGGCTCCTCGAACTCGCTGCCGGCGGCACGCTCCTGGTCGAGGCGATCGAGGCGGCTCCCCCAGAGGTGCAGGCGCAACTCGCCAACGTGTTCGCGACGGGCAAACGCTTCCGCGGAGACGCCGCGCACCCGCTCGACACCCGACTGATCGTGGCCAGCAGGCTCACACCCGAGTCGCTTGTCCTGGATCGCGAACTGGCGGCGATCCTCGGACCGACCGTGATCTCGATGCCGCCACTCGCCGACCGCCGCGACGACATCGAGCCGCTTGCCAGGTCGTTTCTCGCCCGCCATGCCGCGGCCACGCAGGCGGCTGTCGTGCCACCGCTGTCACCCGAGTTTGTCGCGGCGATTCAAGGCCGCGACTGGCCGGAGAACGTGCGCGATCTGCGGGCGGCCGTCGTGCACGCCGCCGTGGTCGCCCGCGGCGCCATCCTGCGGGCAGAGCATCTGCCGTCGATCGAGGCGACCGCCGGCCGGGCAGGGGCCGGACCACTCGACGCCGCCGGCTGCCACGTCGATGACGCGATCAAAGCCTGGGCCGCGGCGGCCCGCGCCGCCTTCGGCCGGCTTCCCGAGCCCGACCTCCACAACCGCGCCCTCCGGCTCGTCGAGGCCACGCTTCTCCGCGAGGCGCTCGCCCACACCGGTGGCAATCGCACCGCCGCCGCCAAGCTCCTGGGCCTCGACCGGGCAACGCTGCGAACCAAGCTCCGCCAGCTCGGCCTCGACGACTGACGCGACCTCCACCATCAGGAAGCCCAACCAGGAAGCACGACGAGAAAGCCCAAGCGCGCCAGCGGCGAAGACGCGTGGTCGCGGTCTGCGAGGCCCTGGTTGGAAGCCGGGCGTGATCCCCTCGCTGGCGCTCGGGGCTTTCAGGGGAAACGCTCCGCCAGGAAGCCCCGAGCGCCAGCGAGGGGATCCGGGCCTGAGCCACGATCGGACCGCGATCTGCCCGCGGCCTCCCCAGCTGGTGAAAACTTCACCAGCCATGACGAATGATTGACCGCGCCGCCGGGGCCGGGCCGCCGATAGCATGCGGAGGCCAACCCGCCGTCAGCCGTCGCCGCCATGCGCCGCACCAATCTCGCCACCACCGACTTCCGCGGCTTCACACTCGTGGAGCTGTTGGTCGTGATCGCGATCATCGCCACGCTCATCGGCCTGCTTCTGCCGGCGGTGCAGTCGGCACGGGAATCGGCACAGCGGACGGCGTGTGCCAACAAACTCCGCCAACTCCCCATCGCGTTTCACAACTTTGAAACCGCCAGGCGGATGCTCCCTCCGCTGAAGCGGCTCTTTTCCGGCGCGATCACCTCCTGCGAGCCAAAGATGGCGCACCGGAGCTGGGCCCCGGACGTGCTCCCCTACGTTGAAGAGGCGGCACTGATGGCGACCTACGACCTCTCGCGGAACTGGTGGGAGAACCAGGACGGCTCCGCACCGAGCGGCGGCTCCGCAGGCGTGCTCGACGACGGCGCCACCGGCAATCGCGCGCTCGTCCGAACCATCCTTCCGGTGCTGCAGTGCCCCTCGTCGCCGTTTCCCACCCGGATCCAGGACAAGATCGAGAACCCGCGGAAGACCGGCGCGTGCGGAGACTACTTCGTGGTGGCTGGTACGGGCACGAACTTCAACGCGTTGGCCGGCCTGCCCGCCGGCACCGTGACGGCGGGACCGGGACCGACGGAAGCCTGGACCAACTGCGGAGCCACGGCCGCGCGTCCGCGGTGCACCATGGGCAAAATCTCCGACGGCCTCTCGAAAACGATCCTGCTCGCCGAGAGCGCGGGCCGCGAGGACGTGTGGCGGGAACGCACGCGATCTCAGGCCAACGCCGATCAGGCCGCGGGCGCCGCCTGTGCGCGGGCCCAGGGTGGCGCCTGGGCCACGAACGACAACTCCTACGGCTTCGGAGAGAAAGCCTCCGCGTGGTGCACGTCGGGCCCGACCGCAGGGCCGATCCCAACGACGCTCATGAGGGTCAATGGCTCCAACGAAAACGGCTGGCTCGTGTATGGCTTTCACACCGCCGGGGCGAACATGGCCATGGCGGACGGGTCGGTGCGGCTGGTGTCGGAAGACACGTCGGTGCTGATTCTCGGCCAGCTCGCGACCCGGGCCGGCGGCGAGGTGGTTTCGCTCGACTGACGCCGGCTGCTTTTCCCGGGCGAAGGACGGCCTTAGACTGCCGGTGCAGCGTCGGCGTTGCCGGCGATCGATCGATTCTCCAGCGATGAAAAGGTCACCATGGACATTCTCGGCGAGATCCTGAAGCAGGTCATCGAAGGCGCGGCGCAGCAGCAAGCGCAGCAGCAGCGGCAGCCCCAGCCCCAACCGCGGCAGCAGCCACAGCAGCCCCCTCAGGGCATGCCGTCGCCGAATGATCTCGGCGACATCCTCTCGCAGATCTTCGGCGGCGGGTCGGCGCAGAAGCTGCCCGAGGTCGTCAAGCAGTTCGAGGAGAAGGGCATGCGGGATCAGGTCGACTCGTGGGTTCGCACCGGACCCAACAAGCCGGTCGATCGTCGGCAGATCGAGGAGACCTTCGGCCAGCAGGAGCTTGACCGGTATGCCCGCTCCAAGGGCATCGACCGCGACCAACTCGCCGAGGTGCTCGCCAAGTACATTCCGCGGATCATCGACGAGCTGACGCCGAGCGGCCAGCTTCCGGCCCGTCGCGGATGATTCCGGTGGCCCGCGCCGCCCCGCACGAGGGCGGCGCGGGGCCTCCCCGGGCTGGAGGTATACTCGGGCCTCGCGTTCTTTCAGGAGACGCGACCCGCCCATGAAAACGCCCGTCGTCACGACCGTCGCCGTCCTGCTGACGTGCCTCACCTGCGGCCCGGGGGTCGCCATCGACTGGTCCGGCGTCGAACTCGCCTGGCAGAACGACCCGCGGCCGGTGGCCGACGCCCCGCTGCCCGTCGAACTCCCGCCGTCGCGACGAACCGGCCGTCGGGCCCAGCGTCGAGTCATCCGTCGCAGCGACATCGATGCGGCTGCCGTTGAAACGCGGCCGATGACACCGCCGCCGGTGATCGACATGGTCGAAGGACCATCGCTCGCCAGCCCTTCGTTGGCCCTGGAATCCCAGCCCGTGCTGCCTGCAGTCCCTCCTCCGCGGGCGGTCGAGCATGCTGATCAGGCGTATGGAGCCCATCCGCGGCAGCGGTACAACCTCTTCCTGCCCGAAGGCTGCAGCGGAGGCGGACTGCCGCTGGTGATGTGGATCCCGGGACGAGACTGGAGGCCGGGCAGCAACGCCGACTGCCCGGTCACGTGGCTGGTCGAACAGGGCTTCGCCGTCGCCAGCGTGGACTATCGGCCGAACGACAGTGCCGTCTTTCCGGCGCAGCTCGACGATTGCCGGGCCGCGCTCGCGGCCATCCGCGCCGACGCCGAGACCTGGGGTATCGACGACACGCGGATCTGTGTGGCCGGGCAGGGGGGCGGCGGTCACCTCGCGGCCCTCCTCGCCTTCGCCGCACCCGATCCGCAGCCGATTCGCGAAGCGTCGGCCGACGGCGTCGAGGCGGCGACCGATGTCGCGGCGGTCGCGATGTTCGACGCACCGACCCACCTGCCCTCGCTCGGCGGCAGCCACGATCGCGCAGGCTCCGCGGCAAGCCGGCTCGTGGGCGGCCCGCTGCCCGAGTTTCGCGAGGCGGCCCAGCGGGCGAGCCCGCTGGTGCATGTCTCAGCCCAGGCTCCTCCCACGCTGATCGTGCACGCCGGCCGCGGTGACGGCGTCGCCCTCGACCAGGGAGACCGACTCGACGCGGCGCTCCGCAGCGCGGGCGTCGCGAGCACCCTGGTGATTCTCGACGCGGCAGCAGGCGATCTCGCGCCGCGACGGGGCAGCCCCGCCGCCGGTGCGCTCGTCGAGTTTCTCGACCGCGCCGTCGGCACGGCCGACGTCCGACGCGAGGACTGACCGCCGCGGCCTCCGTGGCCGGCATCGCCGTTGCGATCGGCACGAGCCGTGCGGTGTGCCTCGCCCGTCAGGCTTGTGCAGTTGTCGCCGACCGCCGCCGATACCTTTCGCTGTGCCGGTCGTCTCCGGCATCGCCGCCGCGGTCGCAAGCCCGCCTCGTCATCGGCGTCGTACCGTCCACCACCTTCGCCTTCCACACCAGCCCATGCCGTCCCCACGCCGCACGTCTCGCCCCACCGCCGTCCAGAACCCCCTGGAGACGTATCTGCGCGACATCAACGAGACGCCGCTGCTCACCGCCGACGACGAGAAGCGACTGGCGGTTGCGATCGGGAAGGGCGACGCCCTCGCACGCGACCACATGGTGCGGGCGAACCTCCGCCTGGTGGTCAACATCGCCCGCGGCTACGCCAACCGCGGGCTGCCGCTGCCCGACCTCATCGAGGAGGGCAATCTCGGGCTGTTGCGGGCGGTGGAGGGCTTCGATCCGACCGTCGGCACACGGTTCAGCACGTACGCGAGTTACTGGATCAAGCAGTCGATCAAGCGCGCCCTGATCAACTCCGGCAAGACCATCCGCATCCCGGCCTACATGGTCGAGATCCTCTCCAAGTGGCGGCGGGCGACGGCCCGACTGCTCGACACGCTCGGCCGGGCGCCGACGCCGGAGGAGGTGGCCCGCAGCCTGGGGCTCGCCCGCAAGAAGCTCCCCATCATCAAGAAGGCGATTCACGTGCACCAGTCGACGCCGCACGTGGAGCAGGCGGAAGGGGGCTGGTCGCTGGGCGAGCTGATCCAGGACAGCAACGCCCGCTGTCCCGCGGATGTGATGCTCGACGACGACACCCTGAAGCACGTGCTGAAGCGAATCGACGAACTCGACCAGCGGGCAGGCACCATCATCAAGCTCCGCTTCGGCCTGACCGGCAATGAGCCGATGACGCTCAAGGAGATCGGGGCCGGCCTCGGCCTGACGCGGGAGCGGGTGCGGCAGATCGAGTCGGAGACGCTGGCAACGCTGGCCGCGGAAATCGAGGGTGTGCCGCGGGCGCGGATTCGGTTGCGGCAGGGGGCCTGATCGTCGACACTCTCCCCATGGACCTCGCCCGCCACATCCGCCCGATTCCCGACTTCCCGAAGCCGGGCATCCTGTTCCGCGACATCACGCCGCTGCTTGCCGATGCAGGAGCGTTTGCGGCGGCCATCCGGGCGCTGGCCGAACCGTGGCGGACCGCCGGCGTGATGGCGATCGCCGCGGTCGAAGCCCGCGGCTTCCTGTTCGCCGGTCCCTTGGCCCTGGAACTCGGCGTGGGCGTGATCCCGGTGCGGAAACCGGGCAAACTCCCCGCCGACACGATCGCCCACGAATACGACCTCGAATACGGCCGCGATCGCCTGGAGATGCACAAGGGCGTGCTTCCCGCCGGCGGTCGCGTGCTCGTGGTCGACGACGTGCTCGCCACCGGCGGGACGGCGGCGGCGTGCATGAAGCTCATCGAGGCGGCGGGCGGCCACGTCGTGGGGGCGTCGTTCCTCGTCGAGATCGCGCCACTCGGTGGCCGCGAGCGGCTCGCGCCGCACCGCATCGAGAGCGTGATCGTCTACTGACATGCCGTCCCGCGTCGTGGTGGCGATGTCGGGGGGCGTCGATTCGAGCGTCGCCGCCGCTCTGCTCGTCGAGCAGGGATACGACTGCGTCGGTGTGTTCATGCGGCATGCCGCGCCGGTGCTGCCGCCGGCGGATCCTGCCGACCCGCTGGCGATCGTGTCACCGCGACCGGGGCATCAGGGCTGCTGCAGCCCGTCCGACGCCCTCGATGCCCGCCGGGTGGCCGACCGGCTCGGCATTCCGCTCTATGCCCTCGACCTCTCGATCGAGTTCGAGCGGATCATCGACGCCTTCGCCGCCGACTACGGCGGTGGGCGAACGCCGAACCCCTGCGTTCGCTGCAATTCCTGGATCAAGTTCGGCCGGCTCTTCGACCATGCCGACGCGGTCGGCGCCGCGCATGTGGCCACCGGCCACTACGCCCGACTCGAGCAGGATCTCCAGGGCCCCGTGCTCCGCCGCGGCCTCGAGGCCGCCCGCGATCAGTCGTATGTGCTCTTCGACATCCGCCCAAACCGGCTGCGGCGCATGATGCTCCCCGTCGGCGGCATGGCGAAGGCCGACGTCCGGGCCCGGGCCGCAGCGCTCGGCCTCGTCACGGCCGACAAGCCCGACAGCCAGGAGATCTGCTTCGTGGCCCCGGGCGAGCACGCCCGACTCGTCGCGCACCGGCTCGGCGGCTCGCGGGCGGGCGAGATCGTCGATTCGGGAGGTCGCGTCCTCGGCCGTCACCACGGGATCGAGCACTTCACCGTCGGCCAGCGGCAGGGCTTGGGCATCGCCGTGGGCACGCCGCTCCACGTGATCCGCATCGAGCCCGAGACGTGCCGCGTGGTCGTCGGACCCAGGAGCGAGGTACCCGAGACACGCCTCGTCGCCGGCGAAGCGACCTGGATCGACGCGCCGCCGACGGAAGCCTTCGAGTGCCTCGTGCAGTGCCGCGCCCAACGCACGGCCGCCCCGGCCGTCGTCACGCCCCTGTCGGCAGATCGCTTCACGGCGGAGTTCGTTGGCGGCCCCGAACGATCCCCGGGACCAATCTCTCCGGGCCAGCCGGCGGTCTGCTACACCGGGGACCGCCTCCTCGGCGGCGGCTGGATCGAGGGGTGAGACGGCCTTCGGACCCCAAAACGGCCGATTTTGCCGGGGACGAACCGCGAACTAGGCTTGAGGCGGCGAGGTCGGAAGCCGATCTGCCACCCAACCGTCAGCCGCCCAGTCAGGAGTCGTCCGCGTGAATCCCCGCCCCGCCGGTCTGCCGCCCGAGTTGCTCGTCGGCGCGTCGATCATCATCGGCCTCGCCGTGCTGACGATGCTGCTGCTCGTCTTCAACTACGGCCAGCTCTGGTTCCAGGCCTACTGGTCGAAGGCGCGAGTGACGTTCATGGAGCTGCTCGGCATGAGCCTCCGGAAGGTCAACGCCCGCACGATCGTTCAGGCGAGGATCATGGCGACCCAGGCCGGACTCGGCCCCGACATCACGCCACGACGGCTCGAGGCCCACTACCTCGCCGGCGGCGACGTGCCCCGCGTGATCCGCGCCCTGATCGCAGCGCAGCGGGCCGACCTCGATCTCGATTTCGACCGGGCCTGTGCGATCGACATCGCCGGCCGCGACGTGCTCGACGCGGTGCAGACCAGCGTCAATCCCAAGGTGATCGACTGCCCCGACATCGCCAGCGGCAAATCGACCCTCTCGGCCGTCGCCAAGAACGGCGTCGAACTCAAGATCAAGGCCCGCGTCACCGTCCGGACGAACCTTCAGCAGCTCATCGGGGGCGCGACCGAGGAGACGATCATCGCCCGCGTCGGAGAAGGAATCATCACCTCGATCGGTTCGTCCGACAGCCACTTCGAGGTGATGGAGCATCCCGACACGATCTCCAAGGCGGTGCTCCAGCGGGGACTCGACGCCCAGACGGCATTTCAGATCGTGTCGATCGACATCGCCGACATCGAAGTGGGGGAGAACATCGGCGCGCGGCTGCAGGCCGACCAGGCCGAGGCCGACACCCGAGTCGCCCGCGCCCGTGCCGAGGAGCGGCGGAGCGTGGCGATCGCCCGCGAGCAGGAGATGAAGGCCGCCACGGCCGAAAACCGGGCCCGCGTGCTTCAGGCGGAGGCACTGGTGCCCAAGAGCATCGGCGAAGCCTTCCGTGCCGGCCGCATGACAAACGCCGGCCCAGCACGCCCAACGGCGTGAGCCCCGGAGAATCTGCCCCGTCCAGGATCCCTACGGCGTGAGCCGTGGATCTCGCCCGGGTTCAGGAAGCCCAACGGCGTGAGCCGTGGGGATCTCCCGTTCGCTCCAGACGGTCCAGATTGCCACCGACTCCCGGTCTCGGCCCGCTTATTCCGTGCAGATGGGGAAATCGGCCAAACCCTGACGGCCGTTCCTGCCGATGAAGGAAAGGAAGCGCGGCTGACCGTCAGGATGACGATCGAGCGAGAGCCCGAAAGCCGCCTTCGCGATGCCCACGGCAAGGGAGAATGCCCATGGCGATGCGACAGTTGCGGGTCTATACCGAGCCCGACCTGAAGGTGCGGGATTTCGCGGCGGTCGAGGAGTGCGGCGATCCGGGTGTACGGGTCTCGCTCGGCGAGATCCTGCCGCTGCTGGCCGACGCTGTCGCCAGCAATCGCACTTGGCTCACCGATTTCGCCGACGACGAGATCACGATCTCGTCGGATCTGCACGACGTGCTCCAGGCCTACCGGCATTTCCGTCGCCCCGGCGCCTGAGCGACCCGGGCTCCTGCGGGCTGCGAGGAGCCACGCCGGTAGCGCAGGTTTCAGCCTGGTGGCAGCCGGGCCGCGCACTACGAGGAACGACCGTCACCCCGCCAGGAAGCCCCGAGCGGGAGCGAGGGGAGTGAGGGTGGCGGCGGAAGGCGACCGGTACTGATCAACGAAGCCCATCCCCTCGCTGGCGCTCGGGGCTTGCTGAACGAGATCCGTCTTTGCGAATCGCATGGCGTTCACCGCCACCTAACCACGCGTGTGACCCGTATCAGACGTCGAGGTTCTTGACGTCGAGGGCGTGCTTCTCGATGAAATCGCGACGGGGCTCGACCTTCTCACCCATCAGCACGCGGAACAGGTCGTCCGCGGCCGCGGCGTCGGACATGGTGACCCGCAGCAGCGTGCGGTTGGCCGGGTCGAGCGTGGTGTCGCGAAGCTCCTCGGCGTTCATTTCACCGAGACCCTTGAATCGCGTGATCGACAGCCCCTTCTCCCCCGCCCGCCGCACGGCGGTGAGCAGCCCGCGGAGGTCCTCCAGACCGATCTGATTGTCGCCGCGACGAAGCGTGTAGCGAGAGTCCTCGCTGCCCGTGCGATCCTGGGGAAGCAGCGACTCGATGCCGAAGCCCATCGTCTCGAGCTCCTTGAGCCCCGCGTTGATGCTCCGCACCTCGTGCAGATCCACGACCACCAGCTGATCATCGCCGGTGCCCGGCGCCGTGCCGGGAGTCGTGTCACCGGCAGCCTGCGCCTCCTCGACGCGGCCCACGGCCAGTTCGCCCCCGGCGGCCTTCTCCTTGCCCTTCACGAAGGCCTCGAAGTCGTCGCGGCTGGTAAACCACTTCTCCTCGATCCCGTAGTAGACGTGGTACATCGGCAGCTTGCCCGTCTTCGCGTCGCGGCGGGCGGCGTGGTCGCGGAGGCTGATGCCCCGCTTCTCGAGGGCGACCAGCGCGTCCTCGAGTCCGGCGAGCGTGCGGCAGAGTTTCTGCATCTCCTCCCCGGAAATCTCGCGGCCGTCGCCGGGACTGAACACGCCCTCACCAAGGCCCTGGTCGAGGAGTTGCGTCTTCATCTCCTCCTCGGTCTGCACGTAGTAGACGGTCTTCTTGGAGCGGACTCGGAACAGCGGCGGCTGGGCGACGTAGACATGGCCCTCGGCCACCAGCCGGTACATCTGCCGGTAGAAAAACGTGAGCAGCAGCGTGCGGATGTGCGAGCCGTCCACGTCGGCGTCGGTCATGATCACGATCTTGTCGTATCGCCGCTTGGACAGGTCGGCCTCGTCGCCGATGCCGGCGCCGATCGCCGAGATCACGCTCCGGACCTCCTCGTTGGCGAGCACCTTGTCTTCGCGGCTCTTGTAGGCGTTGATGATCTTGCCGCGGAGCGGCAGGATCGCCTGATACTCGCGATGCCGCCCCCCCTCGGCCGATCCTCCGGCGCTGTCGCCCTCCACGAGATAGAGTTCGCACCGCTCCATGTCGCGGCTGGTGCAGTCGCGAAGTTTGCCCGGCAGGCCGCCGCCCGAGAGGGCCCCCTTCCGCTCGCGGAGCAGCTGCTTCGCCTTCTTCGCGGCCTCGCGGGCCTCGGCGGCCAGCACCCCCTTCTGGACGATCGCCTTGGCGCTCTTGGGATTCTCCTCGAGGTATTTCGAGAGGAAGTCACCGACCGCGGAGTTGATGATCCCTTCGACCTCGCCGTTGCCGAGCTTCGTCTTCGTCTGACCCTCGAACTGCGGATGGGGCACCCGCACACTGATCACGGCCGTGAGCCCCTCGCGGACGTCCTCGCCGGTCGGCACCAGATCCTTGTAAATTCCGGTCTTCTTGCCATAGGCGTTGAGCGCCCGCGTCAACGCCGAGCGGAAGCCCGAGACGTGCGTGCCACCCTCGGTGGTCGAGATGTTGTTGACGTAGCTGTGGAGGCTCTCCGTGTATTCGCCCGTGTATTGCAGGGCGATGTCCCAGCTCACGCCCTCCCCTGATCCTTTGATCGTGATCACGTCGGCATGGATCGCGTCGCTCGCCTTGTTGAGGTGCTCGACGAACTCCTCCACGCCACGCTCGTAGAAATACTCCTCGGAGTTGCCGGTGGCGGCGTCGGTGAAGCTGATCCTCACGCCCGAGTTGAGGAACGCGAGTTCCCGGAGACGGCGGGAGAGAATATCCCAGGAAAACTTCGTCTGCGGGAAGATCTGCGGGTCGGGCTTGAACGTGGTCTTGGTGCCCGCCCGGGTGGTGGTGCCCATCTTGCGGACCGGGCCGGTTGGCTCGCCCCGTTGATACTCCTGCTGCCAGACGTGGCCCTCGCGGGAGACCTCCACCTCGCACCATTCGGAAAGGAAGTTGACCACCGTCACGCCCACGCCATGGAGGCCGCCGGATGTCTGGTAGGCCCCCTTCTCGAACTTGCCGCCGAACTTGAGGACCGTCATCACTCCTTCGAGGGTCGAGACGTCGCGCTCCATCTCCTCGGAGAGCTGCGGGTGGCGGTCGGTGGGGATGCCGCGGCCGTCGTCCTCGACGGTGACACTGCCATCGACGTTGACCGTCACGCTCACGTGCTTTGCGTAGCCCGCCATGCATTCGTCGATGGAGTTGTCGACCACCTCGTAGACCAGGTGATGCAGGCCGCGGGAGGTGTTGTCGCCGATGTACATGCCGAACCGCTCGCGGACATGCTCGCGATCGGAGAGGTGCTTGAGGTCCGCCGACGTGTAGTCCTGCTGCGGCTGGTCTGATGCCATGGGTTTCTCCTGACGGCGTGGTCGGGTGGGCGAGGGTGTGTTCAGGTCGTGCGGTCGACGTCGGCGAGGAGCCGACAGCGGATATCCGAAATGCCCGCGGCGGGAACGAGTTCCCGCAACCGGGCCACGATCGACTGCTTGTGGAATCCGAGTTCCTGGACGTGGGCGGAATGGCTGACGAACACGTCGAGGATGCCGCGGCGGATCGTCCCGGACCGGGACGTATCCCGGAAGGCGGGAGGCGCGGCTTCCCGCCAGGCGTCGGCCACCGCCGACGTCGACTGCTCGCGGTCATATCCCGTGCGGGCCATGAGCCGCGACATCAGCCGGCCAACCGAGAGCGGATCGGAGGATGCCTGGGGGGAACGACGGTTCATGATCGTGCTGGCCACGGGTTCGGTCAGTCCGCGGCCAGCGGCATGATCACGTAGCCGTAGCCGTCCTCGGTCGAGCAGACGCAGGCACTCTGGGCGTCGGTCAGTTCCACCGTCACGGCGGCACCGGGATCGAGCACCCGGAGAAAGTCCGACATGAACCGTGGGTCGAGCTTGATCTTCACCGTGGCGCCGGCATGGTCGATCGGCAGTTCCACCCGGCTCTCCCCGCTCTCAGCCGACCGGCCGGTGAGCACGAGTTGCCCGGGCTCGAACGAGAAATCGACCCCCTTCGACTGTTCACTGGTGACGATCGCCGCCTGACGGACCGCAGCGAGGAGCGGTCCGACGACCAGGTGCACCCGCATGGCGTCGGGACGATCCGGGAACACGTCTCGCCACCTGGGGAACCGGCCCTCGACGAGTCGCGCCGAAATCGTCGTCCCGCCAGTCTTCACGAGAATCTCGCTGCCACGTACGGCAAGCTGCACCGGCTGATCCGCCGCACCGAGGCAGCGCTCGACAAGCTGCATGGCCCGGGCCGGCACGATCGGCTGTGCTTCCCCGATGCCACCGTCACGGCTCTCCCCAGGACCCTGCATCCTCGCCAGCCGTCGTCCGTCGGTGCCGACGGCGATGACGGCCGCTGGTGTCATCTCGACGAGCACGCCGCCAAGGGCGTAGCGGCTCGATTCGTTGTCGGTGGCGAACACCGTCCGCCGCACCAGTTCGCGGACCAGAGGTGTCGCCAGTTCGATGCAACCGCCGTCCGGGAATGTCGCGACCGCCGGGAACTCCAGTGGATCCTCCGCCGGCAGACGAAACTCGCTTCGAGGTGCCTTGACGAGGGCTGCGGTGCCGTCGGAGTGGATGTCGAACACGGTGCCGGCAGGGCTCTCACGGACGATCGCCGCCAGCCGTCCGCTCGGGAGAAGCACGGCTCCCGGGGCGACCGTTTCCACGCCCTCGAGGTCGATCCGGATGCCCACCTCGAGGTCGGTGGCCATGAGCACGACCCCGTCGCGAGTCGCCTCGACTTTGACGTTCGTGAGCACGGGCTTGGGCGAACGGGATGGCACGACCGCCGAGGCACTCTGGAGGGCGGCGAGCAACGACTCCTTGGGGCAGCGAATCTTCATCGTCGGCACGGGTCCTTGGGGCCGGTCGGAGGCGTTCCGAGAGGCCCCTTACTGTACCCGAAAAATCATGCTTCGGAACTGGTCTCGATGCCTCCCGGGCGATACGAACATGCCCGGCCAGCTAGCCTGTTTTCTGTGTTTTTTCATGATGAAGAACAGAAGTCGGCAGAAGGAAATAGGCACCAGTAAGAGCGGCACCCGCGATCCTCGACAGAGGTTGGTTCGAGAAACCCATCCGTCGTCGGGATGACCCATGGAAAACAGGATCATGCGGCCCGCAACAGATCCTTTTCCGGAGTGCACAACTCGTCGAGTGCATGTCGAGACGATGTCGGAAGACCGCCGGAGACACGATCAGTCGAGTGTCGCTGATCGGACGAATGGGCTGCTGGATGGCGTGAGGTTGGAGATGTGCCCGAGTCGTCTCCCGGTCGTCGGGATCGTCGACTCAGCGATCGTCGCGGATGCGTGCGCCAACCGACATCGTGCCGACATCGGGATGGCGGGGCTCATCCGCTCCCGCGCCGCCGCGGTTGGGCGGTATGGGTCAGCAGCAGTTCCACGTCTGCGGCGAAGGCGGCGTCCGAGGTCATCCGCAGTTCGACGGTGCGGACGCCCCGCATCACGGTGGTATGGTCGCGTCCGCCAAACGCCACCCCGATCGAGTCGAAACTGCTGCCGGTGAGGTGTCGAGCGAGATACATTGCCAGATTGCGCGCCTGCACCACGCCGCGCGACCTCCCTTCCCCCGACAGAGCCGCCGCGGGCAGGCCATGACGGCGGGCGGCAGTGTGGATGATCCGGTTCATCGACCATGCGGTTCGTCCGCCCGTTGCAGCCTCCTTGGGCCTGGTGGGGACATGGACGATCAGGCCTGCCGACAGTCGCGACTGCAAGGCTGGGTCGAGTCCGCCGGAAGCGTGCGCCAGTCCGACCGTGGCACAGATCGAGATTCCCCGGCGGGCGAGTTCATCGAGAAACACGGCCGCGGCCTGCTGCCGTTCGCCACTGCCGACCAGATCGATGCGATCGACGATGACGAGGCCGGCCGAACCGTCGTCGCGGAGGCTGCCGAGGCCGCCCTTGTCCAGGCCGCGGCCGAGTTCCGGTCCGGCATGCCGCTGCACCCTCTTCGTCTCCCCGCACAAGCCCTCGAGATCATCGAGCAGGCCTGAAAGAACGGCCTCGGAGACCAGGGTCACAACCGCCGGACCCACGATCGTCGAGGCCTCATTCGGCCCCGTGGCCGGCTGGGCAAGCAGCGAAAATGCCTCGCGGAGCAGCCTTGCCCATGGTGGGAAGGTCGTGCGGTCGTGCGGCCAACGGTCGCGTTGGGAAGCCGGCATCGATACCCCTGCGTCACCCGGAGCCCATTCGGCGGCATCCGTGCCACGCTCATCCCTGCGGCAGGCTATCCGGCGCCCGACGCAGCGTGAAGCCCCGCCTCCGCAATCCCGCGAAACACGCGATCGAGTCGATGGACGGCTTCCGTGATGTCGGTCTCCGTCGTCGAGGGGCCGACGCTTGCGCGGATCGCGGACTGCGCCACCCAGCCTGGCAGGTCGAGCGCGAGGATGGCCGGCGACGGATCGCTCGACCCACTCGCGCAGGCCGTGCCGGTCGCCAGGGCGATGCCCGCGAGGTCGCAGGCCATCATGAACGCCTGCCGGTCGCAGCCCCGCACTGCCATGGTGGCGATGTGGGGCGCACGGTCGGCACCGTGTCCGACCACCATCGCGTCGAGCCCGTGGCGGCCGGCTGCGGCCACGAACTGGTTCTCGAACCGGTCGCGGAGGTTCGCCGTCCGGAGCCGCATCTCATCGCGTGCAGCGGCGGCGAGGTGCAGTGCCACGGCGAATCCCACGGCGAGCGGCACCGCTTCCGTGCCGCCCCGCAGCCCGAGTTCCTGCGGCCCGGGGGTGAGCGGCATCACGTCGACACCGCCGCGAACGAGCAGGCCGCCGATGCCGCGGGGGCCGCCGAACTTGTGCGGCGCCAACGCCAGGGTCGTCAGCGGTAGGGTGGCGAACGAGAGGGCGTCCCACGCGGCCGCCTGCGTGGCGTCGGCATGGACGAACAGCCGTTCTCCGACGCCGGTCTCGGCGAGCGGGACGGGCGATTCGCGGATGCCGGTCTGGCCGCAGACGAGCGTCGTCGAAAGGAGCACGCGGCCCGGCGTCGAGGCGGCCAGGATGGCTGCGGCGCCAGACGCGGAGCCGTCTGCCGCCAGTGGCAGGCGACGTACCTCCCAGCCGCGGGCCGCGAGATCCGCGGCTGCCGCGATCACGCTGCCGTGGTCGCGAGGCGAGATGCCGACCGTGCCTGGATGAGGTCCCGCGGTTCCTAGCATCCCGAGGCGGTTTGCCTCGGTCGCCCCACTGGTGAAGATCAGCCGGTCGCGTGAGCCGCCTGCGGACCGGCCGCCGAGCAGAGCGACGAGGCGTTCACGGGCATCCTCCAGGATGGCCCGGGCGCGGCGGCCCGCCGCATGAGGGCTCGAGGGATTCGCGAAGGCGTCGGCCGACGCACGACGCATCGCCTCGTCGATCCTGGGGTCGAGCGGCGTCGTGGCCGCGTGGTCGAGGTAGATCAACTGCCGGGTGTCCCCGGTGGGCGAACGGGCGGCGTCCATGGCGCGTGCGACCCCGTGGGCCTTGATCAGCCGTTGTCGAGGAACGCCGCGATACGATCGAGGCCCGCTGCCAGTTTCTCTTCGGAGGCCGCGAACGACATCCGCACGAAGCCTTCGGCGCCGAAGGCGCTGCCGGCCACGAGGGCGACGTGGTGCTTCTCCAGGAGCGTCTCGCACCATTGCATGCTCGTGCCGATGCCTCGCGTCGCCATCCGCTTCAGGGGTTCGCGGATGTCGAAGAAGGCGTAAAAGGCGCCGCCGATCTCCGGGATCCGCACACCCGGCATGGCCAGGAGCCGCTTCGCCACCAGGTCGCGCCGCTTCTGGAATGCCTGGAGCATCTCGCCGACGCACTCCTGCGGGCCGGTGAGGGCCGCGATCGCCGCGTGCTGGCTGACGCTGCAGGGATTGCTCGTTTCCTGGCTCTGGAGGTTGCCGATCGCCTTGGAGAGCGGCTCTGGCGCGATCGTCCAGCCGATCCGCCAGCCGGTCATGGAGTAGGTCTTGCTCACGCCGGCCACCACGACCGTGCGGTCGGACAGACCGGGACGCAGCGTGGGGAAGGAAACGCTCGGCCGTCCGTCGTAGACGAGTTGGTCGTAGATCTCGTCGGCGACCACGGCGAGATCCCGCTCGATCGCGACGTCGGCCAGGCCGCCGAGTTCGGCGGCCGAATAGACCACGCCCGTGGGGTTGCTCGGGGAGCAGAGCAGGAGCATCCGCGTCCGGGGCGTGAGGGCGGCCCGCAGGGCGTCGGGGTGGAGCTTGAAGTCGTCCTCGATCCGCGTCTCGAGCAGGATCGGCTTCGCCCCGGCGAGTTTGATGAGTTCCGCGTAGCTCACCCAGTAGGGCGTGGGAACGATCACCTCGTCTCCCTCGTCGAGCACCGCCGTGAAGACGTTGTGGAGGGCGTGCTTGGCGCCATTGGACACCACGACCTGGGCCGGCGTGATCGCGAGACCCGTGCGACGGCCGTAGTCGTCGGCCACGGCCTTTTTGAGCTGGGGGATGCCGGCCGCGGGGGTGTATTTCGTCTTCCCGGCACGGATCGCCTCCTCGGCGGCCCGGCAGATGTGGGGGGGCGTGGGGAAGTCGGGCTCGCCCACCGAGAGGTCGATGACATCGATTCCGGAGGAGGTCATCGCGGAGGCACGGGCGGCCATCGCCAGCGTGGCGGACGGCTCGAGGGCCCGCATGCGGCGGGCGGTGGTGAGGCTCTTCGACTCCATGCGGCGCAGACTCTCCGCTACGGGTTCATCGGGAGGGTGAGTGACGCCGCGGAGGAACCCGCCATCGCCGCGGTCGCTTGACGCCCTGCAGAGGGCATCGAATGATACCACCCGTTCAACCGTTTCCCAGTCGCCGGAGCCCTCGCGTATGGCCAAGCGCCGTGTCGGAGTATGGCTCGTCGGAGCCAAGGGAGGCGTCGCCACCACGATGATGACCGGCCTGGCGGCGCTTCGCGGTGGGGCGATCGATCCCGTCGGCCTGATCACCGAGACCGATCCCTTCGCGAGGCTCGGTCTCGTGGGGTTCGGTGAACTCGTGGTCGGCGGCCACGACATCCGCTCCGGCCGGCTTGGCGACGAGGCGCGGCGGATGTGGAGCGAGAGCCGCGCGATCACGCCAGAGTTGATCGACGGCGCCGCCGGGTTCTTCGCCGAGGTCGAGCCGCGGCTGCGGCCGGGAACGCTCGTCGCCTCGGGCGACCGCATCCGCAGCCTCGCCGATCCCGAGGCCGCGGCCGTGGTGGAGTCGCCGCGGGCGGCCGTCGAGCGGATCGGCCGCGACCTCGCGGAGTTCGTGGCCGCCGAACGGCTCGAGCACCTCGTGGTCGTGAACGTGGCATCGACCGAGCCCCCGCCGTCCCTGCCGATTCCGCTCACCTTCGCCGAGGTCGAACCGCTGCTCGATGATCCGGCCCGTTGCCCGCTGCCCTCGAGCAGCCTCTATTTCCTGGCCGCGGCAGCCGCCGGGGCGAGCTACATCAACTTCACACCCTCGACCGGCGCGACGCCCGCCTGCCTGCAGCAGCTGGCCCTCGAGCGGGGCGTCGCCCATGCCGGCTGCGACGGCAAGACCGGGGAGACGCTGCTCAAGAGCGTGCTGGCCCCGATGTTCGCCGCCCGCAACCTCCAGGTGATGAGCTGGGTGGGCCACAACATCTTCGGCAACATGGACGGCAAGGTCCTCGACGACCCTCGGAACAAGGCGGCGAAGGTGAGGAGCAAGGACCACCTCCTGGCCGCGATCCTCGGCTACCCTCCGCAGACGCACGTGTCGATCGAATACATCGAGAGCCTCGGTGACTGGAAGACCGCCTGGGATCACGTTCACTTTCGCGGGTTCCTGGGCACGCCGATGACGCTCCAGTTCACCTGGCAGGGATGCGATTCGATCCTCGCGGCTCCGCTCGTGCTCGATCTCGTGCGGCTGGTGGAGCGGGCCCACCGCGGCGGTGAACGCGGGCCGCTCGACTGGCTCGCCTGCTTCTTCAAGAGCCCCATCGGCGTGGCGGAGCAATCGTTCGCCGCACAGGTGTCGATGCTGATGAACTGGGCGTCGCGAACGCTCGCCGACGACCGCGCTGGGGTGTGACGACGAGGTCGCCGGTGGTGTCGACCACGATCCGCGCGGCGCCGGATGCGGTGACCGACGGGAAAAAGTCGGGATTTTTTCCAGAATTTCTCTTGACAGTTTTCCCCATCATCATCCACAACTCTCTATCGATGCGTGGTCGATGGTGAGCAATCACCTTCGACACCGCATCGAATCGTCGTCCGCTCCCCTCCCAGAGCATCCGGGGGAGTGGATGTGAGAACCATGCATGGGTGCTCGTGGTAAGGAGCCATTTCCATGGCGAAGAAGAAGAAGAAGGCTGCCAAGAAGGTCGCCAAGAAGAAGAAGGGCCACGGCTGAATCTGACGTCGGGGATTCGCTCCGGGGTGCGCTTCGGCGTTCACTTCGGGGAGTCGCTCCGGCGCAGATTTGATGCCGGGACCCCACCTGGGGTCCGGTGGGTCGCCTCGTGCGGCCTGCGTCCCTTCGCTCTGGCCTCTCGCATTCGGGGGTTCGCCTCCAGGTGCGGTTGACCAGGGCGTCCACGCTCAGACGAGAAAGGCCGGCCCGGGCCCTTGGGCGCCCGGGCCGGCCTGATTCGTTCTGGTGGTACGATTTCGGGCCATGCCCGCCCCAAACCCGCCCGTGTCCTCTCCGCCGCCGTCCGTTCGGGGGGGCTTCATTCTCTGCCCGTGCCACCCCGGGGCCGAGGCTGCCCTGGCCGCGAGACAGGCCGAGCTGCTGCCGGCGTTTTCGCGGGGTGTCTGGCGGCGGGGTGTGGTGACGTTCCGGATCGGGCCGGAGGGGTTCGACCCGCCCGATGAGTTCGCGCCCGACCTGATCTTCGCCCACACCGTCGTGCGGTCGCTCGGTCAGGTGTCGGGAGGTTCAGTCGCCGAGCTCGCCGTCAAGGTTCGTGCGCTCGTGGGGGCGGTGTCGTGGGATGCGATCCACGTCTGGAAGCGAGAGCAGCGGATCGACATGGCGGCCGCCGACGCCCGTGCCGCCGTCGCGGCGGCGTGTGGCATCACGCTGCCCGACGACCAGGTGGCGCAGCCGGGCGATCTCGTGCTCGACTGCATGCTCGACTCCGCCGACCGCTGGTGGGTTGGGTGGCACCGCGCGGGGACTCCAGCGAGCCGCTGGCCCGGAGGCGGTTATCCAGGCCAGCTTCCGGAGGGGAAGGTGTCGCGGGCCTGGTTGAAGCTCGATGAGGCGCTCGCGTCGTTCGGCGTTGACCTGCGCCGCGGCCAGCGGGCGATCGAACTCGGTGCCGCGCCCGGCGGAGCCTGCCAGCGACTCCTGGAGGCGGGCCTCGACGTCGTGGGTGTGGATGCAGCGGTCGTGGATGCTTCCGTCGCCGCGCATCCGCGATTCGAACAGTGGCGGATGCGGGCCCGCGAGGTCCCACTGCGGCGGATGAAGGGCTGCGACTGGCTGCTCACCGACATGAACATCGATCCCGCGAGCACCATGGGAGCTCTGGAGCGGGTTCTGGGCGGCGGCGTGCGGCCCGCGGGCGTGATCGCCACCCTCAAGCTCCCCGATTGGTCGCGGGCTGCCGATCTCCCCGGTTGGCTCGACGCCTTTCGGGCCTGGGGCTACGAGCCGCGGGTCCGCCAGCTGTCCACGGGCGGCCGCGAGGTCTGCGTGGTCGCCACCACCCGGCCGGCCGGCCGGGTCACGCCCGCTACCGGCCGGGTCACGCCCGCGAGTCGTCGCCGCGCCACTCGTCGCCCGGAGGCGTGAGGCTTCCCGAGCGGACGACGGTTCGCCCGGTTTCGGTCTCGATGATGAGACCGCCGCCGTCGTCGATGCCCCGGCAGACGCCCGCGTGGATCGTGTCGCCGACGAACACGCGCACCGTGCTGCCGGTGAGGCTGCAGAGCGGCCGGTAGCGGCGCGAGAGCGTGCGGGGCTCGACCGCCAGCCGGCCAAGCAGCTCGAGCAGCCGCGGCACGAGCGCCGCGAGCAATCGTTGCCGGGGCATGGTCCGTCCGGTGACGTCCGGCAGTGTGACCACCCGCGACCGAAGCGGCTCCGGTGCATCCTCGCCACGGCCTGACGTGTTGACGCCCACGCCGAACACGACTCTGCCGGCGGCGACGCTCTCGACCAGGATGCCGGCGAGCTTCCTGCCGGCCACCTCGACGTCGTTCGGCCAGCGGACGCGCGCCTCCACCGCGGGCTCGAGATCGCGGATGGTCTCGGCGAGGGCCACGCCGCAGGCGAGCGACCATGTCGGCTTCACACCGCCACCCCCGACGACACCATCGACGACGAGGCTCACGGCGAGCGATCCGGGCGGCTGCCACCAGACGGCGCCGCGGCGGCCGCGGCCGTCGGTCTGACGGCCGGCGATCACCACCGCGGGCAGTCGCGAGTGCGGGTCGGCGGCGATGTCGCGGGCCCGATCCATCGTGGAGGGGGCCTCGGCGACCACCTCAGCCGTGGCCAGTCCGGCTGCAGCCCGGAGCCATGCCTCCTCGATCGGATCGGCGGTGGGTGCAGGGTTCATCGGCAAGGTGGGGTGGCTCCGCAGGCCACGGAGTCTAGACGGCAAGGGGTGCCTGGGCACCCCTGTGGCCGGGGGTGCGGACTTGATTCCCTCGTTGGCTGCGCGGTACCCCCCGCGGCCTTCTTTTTTCGATGGGTCGATTCCTCCCGAGCCGCCGGCACCGCCGGCAGCGGGCGTGGAGCATGCACGGCATGAAATCGCTGCCAGCGCTTGCGATCGCGATCGTCCTGCTCGCTGCAGGATCGCAGGTCGCTGCGCAGACGGCCTACCTGCCACCGCCCGCGTCGTCGTCGCTCGACCGCATCGCCCAGGCCCCGGTCTCGCCGCCGCCACCGACATGGGATGCGTACGGACCGCAATCCGCCCAAGTCTTTCCCACGCCGGGGCCCTCGTCATCCACATGGGCGCCGTCGGCGATCGGCGGCCAGCCTGGCTACCCGGGCTACTCGACGGCGGCACCGTCGCTGGTGCCGCCCCAGGCTCCGCCCCAGCAGGCGTCGCTGTTTCCCGCCGGCTATCCGTCGCAGAGCCAGACGTTCCAGCAGACGATGCACGTCTTTCAGGGTGTCCGCGGCAGCTGGGCCTACCTGATGGGCGATGGCAACGATCTCAACGTCGGCGTCAACGAACTCGACACGACGGCCACGTTCGCGCTGCCGTTCTTCCACAACTCGCCCGTCAACCTCAACCACGCGCCGCTCTTGATCACGCCCGGCTTCGGACTCCAGCTCTGGGACGGCCCGGAGACGACCTCGACGCAGCTCGCCGACCTGCCGCCGAACACCTACGACGCCTTCATCGACACCGCCTGGAACCCGAAGTTCACGCCGCTGTTCGGCGCCGAGCTCGGTATTCGCGTCGGCATCTACACCAACTGGGACGTGCTCGTCTGGCAGAGCTGGCGCATCATGGGCCGGGCCATTGGCACGCTGCAGATGACGCCCACCTGGCAGGCGAAGGCCGGCATCATCTACCTCGACCGTAATCAGGTGAAGCTGCTGCCCGCCATCGGCGCCACCTGGACCCCGAACGACCGGTCGCGGTACGACATCTTCTTTCCCGCCCCGCGGGCCTCGTGGAAGATCGCGGGCACGCAGAAGCACGCCTGGTGGCTCTACACCTCGGGCGAGTATGGCGGCGGCGCCTGGACCTTTCGCCGCAGCACGTCGAACTACAACATGATCACGCCCTTCGACTACAACGACATCCGCATCGCCCTGGGCACGGAGTTCGTGCCGCTGACGCAGACGGGACTCGCGGGCAACTTCGAGGTGGGCTACGTCTTCTACCGTCAGCTGTTCTATGTCGACGGGCCGCCACAGATCGTCGATCTGCCCGACACGATCATGTTCCGACTGGGGCTGGCGTATTAGGTGGATTCGAATCACTCCCGGGGCGGTCGGGAGCACGGCATGGTGGGTGCTGTGTCGCAGGCTGTTCGTCGTTCTCGGGCTTGCGTCGGCGTGGGCGGCTGGTGCCGAAGAGCCTCGGCCGGTGCCCGAGGTCGATGTCGTGAAACCCCTGCCCCCGGTGGATCAGGGGTTCTTCGAGAAGATCCGCCTGGCCGCGCTCGGGGACCCGCAGGACCTCACCGAGCCACTCCTGCCCGATGACGTGGCGCCGCCAGGCCAGCCGCGGCAGGAGTTCGAGCCGCCGGCTGGCCGCAAGCTGCCCCCCGGGGCGAAGCCCGGCATGCTCCAGCAGGCGCTTTACCAGGTGACGGAACTGCCGAAGCTCGGCTCCGGCGGGCTGGGCCTGACGACGCTGGAGAAGACGATCACGCTCGGGATGCCCGCGCCGACGGTCGAGTCGCCGCTGCTGGTCACCGCCGGATTCGCCGGCACGCTCACCGACATCCCCGCCGGCGCCGACATCCCGGGCGAACTGTTCGACGGGTACGTCCAGGCCCGCTGGATGCGGAAGGTCGGCACGCGGTTTGGCGTCGATCTGGCCGTTTCGCCGGGCTGGTACAGCGACTTCCACAATGATTCGTCGCAGGCCCTGCGGATCACCGGCCACGGCTTCGGCGCGTGGGAGGCCGGCGAGGATCTGCGGGTCGTCGCCGGTCTCATCTACCTCGACCGCTACGACGTCGATTTCCTGCCTGCCGGCGGCCTCCTCTGGACGCCGGCCGACGACAAGCGGTTCGAACTCATCTTTCCGCGGCCGCGGCTCGCCTGGCGGATCAGCGAGCGGCCCCGGGCGAGCCACTGGCTCTATCTGGCTGCCGAGTTCGGCGGCAACCAGTGGGCGATGCAATCGAACACTGGTCAGGACCAGATCATCGTGATCCGCGACTACCGGCTCCTCGCCGGCTGGGAACGGCGGCCGGCCGGCCTCGGTCTGTCGTGGCGACTGGAGGGGGGCTGGGTGACCGGCCGGAGCGTGGAATACTACCTCTCCGAACAGCCCTGGTTGAACCCTTCCGACACGTTCCTCGTGCGTGCCGGCGTGTGGTACTGACGCGGCCCCGATGCCAGTGCTCCGCGGCCCTTGAATGGGGGGCCGAAGGGGCGGTCGCCGGCCGGGTACTTGCCGAGGCCGTCGCGCCGTGCGACCGTTAAGGGGTTGTCGGGTTTCCGGAACCGCATCCGACGTCGTTGGACCATGCATTCAACCGCGAACATCACCGAGGCTTCCAGCGGTGTGGCCGTTCCGCGACCACTCTGGCCGAGGCTGCTGGCCGGCGGGGCGATGTCGGAGGTGCGTTTTTGGCTGACGCACGCGGCGTTCTGGGCGGCCGTGTTCGGCGTGCTGATGACGGTGATTCATGTGTTCAAGCCCGCCATCGTCGATCCGGTGGGCTTTGTGCTCGAGCGGGTGGTGCTGTGCTTCGTCGCGACTGCGGCGATGCGGTGGCTGTCGAGGCAGGAGCCGCTCCTCGTCCGGCTGGGCGTTTCGAAGATCGGCGTCATGGCCGGTGGCGCCATCCTCTCGGCCGTCCTGATCACGCTGGTGCTGTTCGTGATCGACCGCAGCACGGGCCGTTCACCGCTGGGGCCGGCGCGGCTCGAGCTCGTCGCGCGGCTGGCGATCAACCTGGCGCTGCTGGCCAACTGGTGTGCCCTCTACTTCGGCTACCAGTTGATCCAGGAGCGCAACTCGACCGAGTTTCGGGCCATGCAGGCGGAATCGCTCGCGCTCCGCAACGAACTCCAGCACCTCCAAGGACAGATCAGCCCGCACTTCCTCTTCAATGCGCTCAACACCGTGATGGCCAGCCGAGACGATCCCGAGGCGATCGACACGGTGACGCAGGCGCTGGCCAACTACCTGCGGTTTCTGCTGCGGCCGGCGGCCACGCTCGAGCCGCTGTCGCGGGAACTCGACGCCCTCGAGGAGTACCTCACGGTGCAGGGGGTGCGGTTCGGCGACGGCCTGGTGACGCGGATCGATTGCGATCTCGACGTGCGGGGTGTGGCGGTGCCGCCGGTGATGGTGCAGCCGCTGGTGGAGAATGCCATCAAGTACGGCGGCCAGACGTCGCCACGGCCGATCCGCGTCGACGTGGCGGCGCGCCGCGAGGGCGATGGGCTGGTGGTGGAGGTCGCCAACACCGGCGCGTGGGTGGCGCCCGGCGGCCGGCAGGCCACCGGCACGGGCCTGCATTCACTCCAGCGTCGCCTGCGGCTGCTCGTCGGGCCCACCGCCACCGTCAGTCACAGGGAGGACGACGGCTGGGTCAGGGTGCGGATTCGTGTTCCGATTCAGGAAGCCCCGATTCAGGAAGCCCCGAGTCAAGAAGCCCCGAGTCAGGAAGCCCCGAGTCAAGAAGCCCCGAGTCAGGAAGCCCCGAGTCAGGAAGCCCCGAGTCAGGAAGCCCCGAGTCAGGAAGCCCCGAGTCAGGAAGCCCCGGTTGCGGTCGCGGGGGATGTTTACGAGGACCATCGATGATCACGGCACTGCTGGTGGACGATGAACCGAAGGCGATCGACAGGCTTTCGTCGCTGCTCGAATCATTTTCGCTGATCGAGATCATCGGCACCGCCCACGATGTCGGCGATGCCGAGCGGTTTCTGACGGGCCGTTCTCCGGACGTGGTGTTTCTCGACATCAACATGCCCGGACGGCTGGGCTTCGAACTCGTCTCCAGCATCCCGCCGTCCGCCCGGATCGTGTTCGTGACCGCCCACGAGGATCGTGCCCTCGACGCCTTTCGGGCGGGAGCCACGGACTACCTGCTCAAGCCCGTTGACCGCGACCGTCTTGCGATCACCATCGAGCGACTCGAGACGCAGCTGGCGAGCGGCCGTCCCGTGGCCATGGACCATGGCGGCGCTGCCGACGAAGACGCCGGCGACGCCTCCAACGACACCGCCGACACGGTGACCTTCTCGCTCGCGGGTGGCCGGGGGTTCGAGACGGTGGCCTACAGCGACATCGTCTGGGTCGAGGCCGTGAGGAACTACACGCGGGTGCAGTCCCGCGACCGCCGGCCGCGGATCATCCGCCGCACCATGGCGGAATGGGAGGCGATCCTGCCCGCCGCGGCCTTCGGCCGGGTCAGCCGGTCGCTCATCGTGCAGCTTGCCGCGATCCGTTCGATGCAGTGGCAGTCTCGCGACCAGACGCTCGTGTTCTTCGTCGGCGCGACCGAATCACTGCCGATCGGCCGCGCCGCCACCTCGCGGCTGAAGGAGCTGCTGGCGACCTGAGCCGGGCGGGCTACCCGCAGGTCTCACAGCGGCCCTTGAGCAGCACCTCGGTCACGGAGTGGATGCGCGAGGCCCGCGAACCCCGCGGGGCGGAGCCATGGGTGCGCCGCCGGGGCTTCGGGGTGATGGCCACCCGTACGTCATCGAGGCAGGAGATCTCGCCGCACGTGGTGCAGAGGAAATGCGGATGGTCCTCGCCCGCCGTGCCATGTCCGCCGGGTCGCCGCAGCTCGAACCGCCAGACGTGGTCTCCGAGTTCGACTCGAGTGACGAGCTTCTTCTCGGTGAGTTCGGTGAGGTTGCGGTAGATCGTGGCCCGGTCGAACCCGAGGTTTGCAAGCGCCTCCGACACTTCGGCGTGCGTGCGCGGCCCCATGGCCGATCCGAGATGATCCAGCACTGCCAGGCGGGCTGCCGTGCACCGCAGGCCGGCGTCGCGGACGCGGGCCTTCACGGTCTCGATGCGCATCATCTCCATGCGGCTTCCGTCGCGGCGACTCATGATGCGAGTTTACACCGCCGCCCGCGGACCGCCGTTTCGGAAACCCCCCTTCAGGGGACATGGTGACGGCGGCTTCCGATGGCCGGCAACCTTTCCGGAAGGCCCTTTTTTGGCCCGTCTGACATCCGTCCGAAAAGTCGCTTGACTCACGGGACACCGCCGCTACATTCACGCCCCGGCCCACAGGAAGGGGTCGCCGGACCGGCTACCACAATATCTTGCGATAGCATGCAGATGGACCTGCTTTTTCCGATCGCTCGAGGCCCGGCAGTTTCGCGGGCCGAATGACTCAGGATCGAACCCTTCGGGGGCCGATGACGGATTGTGGAATGACTATACGGAAGTATACTTATTGCCGGTGTTCGTGAGCGGACCGTTCCAAGAGCCCTGATTTCCACCCAATTCCCCCAACCGCCCAGGAGTCCCACCATGGCAGCTTTCGACGCATCCGCCACGCTGGCTGGCAGCCAGCCAGCTTCCGCAGTTCCCGGTGCGGGGCCTCAGGCGTCGGGGCGGGTCGCGATCGAGGTCCAGCCCACGTTCTGCCCGGTCGAGGCGGAGAGTCCGTTCGACACGACGGAGTGGGAGCTCCGGACCGCAGCCATCAAGGGGGAGGACGGCAAGGTCCTCTTCGAGCAGCCGGCCTGTGAGATTCCGGCCGCCTGGAGCCAGCTGGCCACCAACGTCGTCGTGAGCAAGTACTTCTACGGCGAGATCCATACGCCGGAGCGGGAGCACTCCGTCAAGCAGCTCGTGCACCGGGTGGCCCGCACGATCGCCGACTGGGGAATCGCCGACGGCTACTTCAAGACCAAGCAGGACGGCGAGAACTTTTATCGCGACCTGTCGTGGCTCTGCGTGCACCAGCACGGCGCCTTCAACTCGCCGGTCTGGTTCAACGTGGGCCTGTTTCATCAGTACGGCGTCAAGGGCGCGGCCTGCAACTGGCGCTGGGATCATGCCAAGCACGACGTGGTGATGCCGGACAATCCCTACGAGTATCCGCAGGGGAGCGCCTGCTTCATCCAGAGCGTGAAGGACAACATGGAGGACATCATGGACCTCGCCCGCAGCGAGGCCATGCTCTTCAAGTTTGGGTCCGGCACCGGCACCGATCTCTCCACGCTCCGCAGCCAGCGCGAGAAGCTCGCCGGCGGCGGCAAGCCGTCGGGTCCGCTGTCGTTCATGCGGGTCTACGACCAGGTGGCCGCGGTGGTGAAGAGCGGCGGCAAGACGCGGCGGGCGGCGAAGATGCAGTCGCTCAAGGTCCATCACCCCGACATCATGGAGTTCATCGAGTGCAAGAGTAAGGAGGAGAAGAAGGCCCGGATCCTGATCGAGAAGGGGGGCTACGACTCCAACTTCAACGGCGAGGCCTACAGCTCGATCCTGTTCCAGAACGCCAATCTCTCAGTCCGTCTCACGGACGACTTCATGGCGGCCGCCGATCGCGACGACACCTGGACCACCCGCTGGGTCACCGACCCGTCGAAGGCCGGGCCGAGCTACAAGGCCCGCGACGTGATGGGCCGGATGGCCGAGTGTGCCTGGCAGTGCGGCGACCCCGGCGTGCAGTACGACACCACGATCAATCGCTGGCACACCTGCCCCAACTCGGGTCGCATCAATGCCTCGAATCCGTGCTCCGAGTACATGTTCCTCGACGACACGGCCTGCAACCTCGCCAGCATCAACCTGATGAAGTTCCGCAAGCCCGACGGCCACTTCGACGTCGAGCGGTTCGCCACGGCGTGCCGGATCTTCTTCATCGCCCAGGAGATCCTGGTCGATCACGCGAGCTATCCGACGCCTCGGATCGCCCGCAACAGCCACCTCTACAGGCCGCTCGGCCTGGGCTATTCGAACCTCGGCAGCCTGCTGATGGCCGACGGGCTAGCCTACGACAGCGACGCGGGTCGCGGCCTGTGCGGGGCGCTCACGGCGATCCTGCACGGTGCGGCCAACCGCACGAGCGCTGAACTGGCGGCCGCTGTCGGCGCCTTCGAGGGCTTCGCGGCCAACCGCGAGCCGATGCTGAACGTGATGCAGATGCACCGCGACGCCGTCGAAAAGATCGACCCCTCGTGCCCGCACTACCTGCACGACGCTGCCCGGAAGATCTGGGACGACGTCCTCGCGGGCGGCCGCCAGCATGGCTACCGCAATGCCCAGGCGACCGTGCTCGCACCGACGGGCACGATCTCGTTCCTGATGGACTGCGACACCACCGGCATCGAGCCCGACATCGCGCTGGTGAAGTACAAGCAGCTCGCCGGCGGCGGCATGCTGAAGATCGTCAACCAGACGGTGCCGCTCGCCCTGCGAACGCTCGGCTACGACGAGCCGGCCGTCGAGGGGATTCTTGCCTTCATCGACAAGAACGACACGATCGAAGGTGCGCCCGGCCTCAAGGGCCAGCATCTGGCGGTGTTTGACTGTGCCTTCAAGCCGCGGCTGGGCCAGCGGAGCATCGCCTGGGAGGCCCATGTGAAGATGATGGCGGCCGCGCAGCCGTTCATCTCGGGCGCCATCTCCAAGACGGTGAACATGCCGCGGGAGACGACACCTGCCGACATCGCCGGGGCATACATGGAGGGCTGGCGGCTTGGCCTCAAGGCGCTGGCCATCTACCGCGATGGTTCGAAGGAGAGCCAGCCGCTCAACACCAGTTCCGAGAGCGACAAGGCTGCCGCCAAGGTGACGGCCGCGCCGCGGCGGGAGCGGCTCCCCGACACGCGGCGGAGCGTGACGCACAAGTTCAACGTCGGGGGGCACGAGGGCTACATCACGGTGGGCCTCTACGACGACGGCCGTCCGGGCGAGTTGTTCATCACGATGGCCAAGGAAGGCAGCACGATCGGCGGCCTGATGGACGCCTTTGGCACGGCGGTTTCGATGAGCCTGCAGTACGGCGTGCCGCTCGAGGTGTATGTGAAGAAGTTCTCGCACACCCGCTTCGAGCCGTGGGGCTACACCAAGAACCCCGACATCCCGGTGGCGAAGAGCCTGGTGGACTACCTATTCCGTTGGATGGGCACGGAGTTCATTCCCGGCTATCGCGAGGCGAATCGTCCCGGTGGCTATGGCGGAGAGAGCAGCGGCGGGGAGGCCGCTGCCGGGGGCGACACGGAAACAGAGCGCAAGCCCGCCGCCACGACGGCGAGCGGGCTGGCCGATGGCCAAGGGAAGGCCAAGGTGGAGGTGAACGGCAGCCGCGGCAAGCATCCGGGCGGAACGAACGGCCACTCGACGACGGCGACCGTTCGGCCGGCCGTGAAGGCGGCTTCGGCTACGTTGCTCGAAAGGGCGGGGGTCAAGATGGCGGTCGATCCGACCGCGAGTCCTGCCGACCGTCAAAACCAGTTTGCCAAGTTCCAGATCGACGCCCCCGCCTGTGACAACTGCGGTTCGATCACGGTTCGCAATGGCAACTGCTACCTCTGTCACAACTGCGGCAACAGCATGGGCTGCAGCTGAGGCGAGCCTGTGGCCTTCAGGGCCGGATGGCTTTCTCCGAACTGCGACTGCCACGGCGATGAGGTGGCGGTCGTGCGGGTTGGAGGGGTTGTCCGGCCGGCGGGGAAACGCTGAATCGCGGCTTGGGTGGGTGTCGAAATCACGCTTACGATATTCGACCCGCTGCCGCATTCCGTCGGAGGTGCCAACCCCATAGCGGTGACCCGAATCCCCTGAGGCCCCGGGCGACTCGCTCGCAGCCACGATTCGCGTCAGTCTCGCAGTGCTCTACCCCGTTCGCAGGCGGCTGGCGGGTTCGATCCACGAGGGGCCGGGATGGCGTTGCCATCCCGGCCCTGATCGTTTCCGGGGTGCGGTCCCGCGATTGCCGCGGGGAGCGGCCCGGCGACGGTGTGCCGCCGTGCACATCGGTTGATCCCCGGGGCAGGGGGATTAGCATACGGAGGGAACGAGGCCGTCTCTCCTCTGCGAGGTGAATCCGTGCGCCGCTGCCTGCATGCCTTTCTGGTCGGGGTCCTCACGCTGTCGATGTCCATGAATGCCGCGCGGGCCTGCTGGTACCTGCGGCATGGCTGCCATGCCAGGCATCATGTCGTCGTCTGCCCGCCCGTTGTTCAGGCGATTCCCGTGGGTGTCGCCGGTCCGGCGGTCGCCTGCTGCGGGGAGTGTGGCGGCGATGCGGGGGGCGAATGGCAGGTCGTGGCGGACGTCACGGTTGGTGAGTTGTTGGAGGGTGTTGCGCCGTCGTGCGACTGTGGCGGCGGATTCGTCGCGCTCGAGTCGGAAACGGCGGTCGAGATCCACGATGGGGTGACGTCGGTCGTCGGCCCGGCGGTTGAGCACCTGGCTGCCAGCGAGCATCCTGTGGCCGATGGTCATGAGGTCGCGGAGTCGATCGCTGTGCCACAGCCGACGCTTGCTGAACCCGTGGCAGAGAAGCCCGCCCCGGTGTCTTCCGTAGTCCCGGATCTCAAGCCGGCCGAGGACGTGCGGCAGGCGGTGGCCCTTGGCGAGCCCGAAAAGCAGGCTGAGGTGGTGCTGCCCGCCGAACCGCCTGTGGACAAGGCCGCGGCGAGCCCCACGTCGCAGCAGCAGGCTCCGCCGGTGGTGGTCGAACCGAACATCTTCGAAGAGGTCGATCAGGCGGCCCATGAGCCCGCGGCGAGCGACGGGACTGGGGGCGAGGCGAATGCCTCCGAGGAGACCTCGAACGTCGGGCCTGTATCGGGCGAGCCTGTGTCCGAAGACGCACCACCTGCCGATCCACCTGGCGAGACGCCCGCTGAGTCGCCTGCCCCAGCGGAGGCATCCGCCGTCGATCCGCTGGCTGCCGTCCGCGGCTTCGCACGCGAGCCGGCCCGCCGGTGGATCGACCGCAGCGGGGACTATGCCCTTGTGGGCACGCTCCGCGCCGTCCGTGGTGACGGTACCTGCGTGCTCGAGGCCGCCGGGCGAACCATCGAGGTGCCGCTCGAGGCGCTGAGCGACTTCGACCGAACGTACGCGACCGCTGCCGCGGAGCGACTGTCGGCGGGTTCAGAGCCGGACTCGGGCGACACTGCCGGGCTTTGACCCGTCGATCCCTCGTCAGGCCTCGTCGAGGACGGCCACGGTCTCGAAGGCTTTGCCCTCCAGCATCTCCAGCGATGCGCCGCCGCCGGTGGAGACGTGGCTCACCCGGTCGGCGTAGCCGAGCTGCTCGACGGCTGCCGCCGAGTCGCCGCCGCCGATGATCGTCACGGCGCCCTTGGCCGTCGCCTCGGCCACCGCGTCCGCGACGGCCTTCGTGCCCACGTCGAACGGCGGCATCTCGAACACGCCCATCGGCCCGTTCCAGACCACCGTGCCGGCGGAGCGGATGATGTCGGCGTATGTTCGGGCCGTCTCGGGGCCGATATCGAGGCCCTCGAAGCCGTCGGGGATCTGGCCCGCCTTCACCACCTGCTTGGTGGCGGCGGCGGAGAAGTCATCGGCGCAGTGCGTGTCGACTGGCAGGACGAGCTTTCCAGCACCGGCGGCGATCAGCGACTTCGCGAGTTCGACCTTGTCGGGCTCGACGAGCGACTTGCCCGTCCTGCCTCCCTGGGCGAGCGAGAACGTGTAGGCCATCGCCCCGCCGATCAGCACGTGATCGCAGATCGACAGCAGGTTCGTGATCACCGCGATCTTGTCCGACACCTTCTTGCCGCCGAGGATTGCGACGAAGGGCCGCTTCGGTTGTGCGATCGCATCGGCGAGGTACTGAATCTCCTTGTCGACGAGGAAGCCGACCACTGCCGGCTTGCCCAGGGACTTCATGGCCACGGGCACTGCGTGCATGCTCGCCTCGGTGCGATGGCAGGTGCCAAAGGCGTCGTTGACGTAGGCGTCGGCCAGGGTCGCGAGGCCGTTCACGTAGGCCGAGTCGTCGCCCTTCTTCTCTCCCTTGTTGAAGCGGACGTTCTCGAGCACGAGCACGCCCCCGGCCGGCAGTGCCTTGGCCTTGGCGTGCGCGTCCGAGCCGCCGGTGTCGGTGGCGAGGGCTACGGGCCTTCCAAGCAGCTCGCCAAGCCGTTTGGCCACGGGGGCGAGCGAGAACTCCGCCTCGAAGCCCTTGCCTGCCGGGCGGCCGAGGTGCGACATCAGCACGGCCTTGCCTCCACGGTCAATGATCGACTTGATCGTCGGCAACGCCATCCGAATCCGTCGGTCGTCGGTGATCGCGCCCGAGTCGTCCTGCGGCACGTTGAAGTCGACGCGAACGAGGATCGTCTTGCCGGCGGGGTCGAGGGCAGCGACGGACTTCTTGGCCATGGTGGAAAGGCTCCTGCGGGGGCTGGGAACGGACGAATCGCGGAGCGGTATTCGACACCGTGGCCCGCTGATCCGCAAGGCGGCGGGCTCTCGCTGGCGCGCCGCTCGGGGCTGTCCGTGCCATTGCGCCGGACGTTCGCTCCGGGCATCCCGCCCGTCGCTCATTCGCGGCGCACAGGGTATTGACTGTGTGCCGTGTCGCATCCCTTCACGCTGGATGAGGCGCACGGTGGCGGTTCACCCCACGCCTCACGGCGTTGGGCTTGGACGAACGGTTCCGCACGGCTCGCCGTGGACTGGTATCACTCACCCCGAGGCCGGTCGCGGGACGGGTCAGCGTCGGGGTTGGGCGTCGGCAGTTGGCCGCCGACGTCGGCCAGCCAGGCGTCGAGCCGTCGCCGCAGGTCGGCTGCTTTCTCGGGTCGCTTCGCAGCGAGGTCGTCGGCTTCACCGGGGTCGGTCGCGAGGTCGTAGAGTTCGTCGCGGCCGTCCTCGTAGAAGTGGACGAGCCGCCAGTTCCCCGCGCGGATCGCCGAATGGGGCGTGGCGCCGCCCGGATGATAGTGAGGGTAGTGCCAGGCGATCGTCTCGCGGTCGAGCGTGCCGCCGCGGAGCACGGTCGCGAGGCTCCGGCCGTCGAGGGGCTGATCGCCTTGCGTCCCGGCGCCGGTGAGATCGAGGATCGTTGCCGGAATGTCGGGCGTGATCACCGGCACATCGCTCGTGCTGCCCGGGGCGGTGACACCGGGCCATGAGACGATGAACGGCACGCGGACGCCCCCCTCGTAGGCCGACCCCTTTCCCGCGCGGAGCGGCCGCATGTCGGTGATCGAGGCCTGGCCGCCGTTGTCGCTCGTGAAGAAGATCGCGGTGCGGTCGCGGATGCCGAGTCGCTCGAGGGTTTCGAGGATTCGTCCCGTGGCGTTATCGATGCTCTCGACCATCGCCGCGTAGGCGGCAAGTCGCGGAGGAATGCCCGGCCGCTTGGCGGCATACCTCGCCGCCGTCTCCGGCTTCGCCTGGATCGGCGTGTGGACGCCATGGTGCGGAAGATAGAGAAAAAAAGGTTGGTCGCGATGGACCTCGATGAAGGCCACCGCCTCGTCGGCCTCGCGGTCCGTGAGGTATTCCCCCTCGGGGCCGTCCGGCAGCGTGGGAATCCGGTAGGGAGAGAAGTAGCTCGGAGGCTGACCCTTGGAGGTGCCGCCGCGGTTCACATCGAATCCCTGATGCTCGGGATCGTGCTCGTTGCCGCCAAGGTGCCACTTGCCGATCGACGCGGTGGCGTAGCCCCGGGCCTTGAGCCGCTCCGCGACCGTCACCGCCTCGAGCGGCAGGTGTTGGGTCCAGTCCGGGGGCCGCAGCTTCGAATGTGGCCGTGCGTGCCCCGTGATCCAGTCGGTGAGGTGCAGCCTGGCCGGATACTGGCCGGTCATCATCGCCGCCCGGGTCGGCGAGCAGACGGTGCAGGCGGAATACGCCGTCGTGAACCGCATGCCCGAGGCGGCCAGCCGGTCGATCTGCGGTGTCTCGTAGAAGTCACTCCCCTGACAGGACAGGTCCTTCCAGCCCATGTCGTCGACGAGCACGACGATCACGTTTGGGCCGATGTCAGCCGCCCCCGTCTCGAGGGTCGTGGCCGCGAGGAGGAGTCCCACGATCGCCAGCGGTCGAAGCACACTGGACACGGGATTTGTCGGCGGTTCACGCCGCACCTGAAGGCGGCGGGCTTGTGCACACGAATGCACCGAAACCAATTGTGACCAGTCGTCAGTTGCCCGCATACTGTCTCAATCTCGCCTCGGGACGGGTCGCCGACAAGGCTGCCAATCGCGGTGAGGCGCATGGGGTCCACGATCATGGAAATCGGAAGATGGATTGCGGCGGCGGTCGCAGTCCTCGTCACGGGTGGCACGGTGGCCGCGGCCGGCGGCGATCCGCCGGCCCGTCCCAACGTGGTCTTGATCGTGGCCGACGATCAGCACTGGCACGATTACGGCTTCATGGGCCACGAGCACCTGCGGACGCCGAACCTCGACCGACTGGCCCGGGAGAGCCTCGTGTTTCCTCGGGGCTACGTGACGAGCAGCCTCTGCTGCCCGAGCCTGGCGTCGATCATCACGGGCCGTTATCCGCACGAGCACCGGATCGTCGGCAACGATCCGCCTGACACGCCGGGCAGCCCCCGGCAGAGCCCGCAGGGCGTCAAGGCGTTCCTTGCCGGCCGCGAACGGATGAACCGTCACCTCGACGAGTGGCCCACGCTGCCACGGCTGCTCGCCGCCGCCGGCTACAAAAGCCTCCAGACAGGCAAGTGGTGGCAGGGAGACTTTTCCCGCGGCGGCTTCGACGAGGGAATGACGACGGGTCAGCGGCACGGCGACGAGGGGCTCGCCATCGGCCGCGGCACCATGCAGCCGATCTTTGATTTCGTGGGACGGTGCCGCGACGCAGGAACGCCGTTCTTCGTCTGGTATGCGCCCATGCTGCCCCACGATCCCCATGATCCACCCCAGGAGCTCGTCGATCATTACGCGTCAAAGACCGACAGCGTGCACGTCGCGCGATACTGGGGCAATGTCGAGCGGTTCGACCGCACCGTCGGCGACCTGCTCGACCACCTCGACCGCGAGGGTCTCTCCCGCGACACGCTCGTGGTCTACGTGACCGACAACGGCTGGATTCAGGATCGCGAATCGAAGCGGTTCGCACCGCGGTCGAAGCTGTCGCCGTATGACGGCGGCCTGCGGACGCCGATCATGTTTCGCCGGCCGGGCACGATTGCTCCCCACCAGAGCCAGGCCCTCGCCAGCGCCATCGACATCGTGCCGACGGTGCTCGCGGCCTGCGGGATCGAACCGCCGGCCGGACTGCCGGGCGTGAACGTGCTCGACGAGGCGACGGCAGCGGCCCGCACCCAGGTGTTTGGCGAGTGTTACACGCATACGATCGTCGATCTCGACGATCCCGCGGCGAGCCTGCTGTGGCGGTGGACGGTGCACGACCGCTGGAAGCTGATCGTGCCGGCGCCGCCGGCTCCCGGACGGCATTTTCCCGCGTGGCAGGGGCGACACATCGACGAGGCGTCGCGGGCAAGCTTCGAACGGGGCGAGCCGGAACTGTTCGATGTCGTCGCCGATCCGGACGAGCGCATGGACGTCGCGGGCGAGCACCCCGACATCGTGTCGCGGCTGCGGGCCGATCTCGACCGCTGGTGGGATCCGGGCGTGCCGAAGCCCGAGCCGGTGTCGACGTCGGCCCTGCCACGGAAACCGAACCTGCTCGTGTTCCTGGCCGATGACCTCGGTGCCCGGGATCTTGGCTGTGCGGGGAGCACCTTCTACCGCACGCCTGCGATCGACGCCCTCGCCGCCGGCGGGATGATGTTCACGCAGGCCTACGCCGCCGCACCCGTCTGCTCACCCACCCGGGCGGCGCTGATGACGGGAAAGTTTCCGGCTCGCGTCGGGATCACGAACTACATCGGCGGGGAGCGGCGCGGAGCATTGCTCCAGGCCGATTACCGTCGGGCACTGCCCGCCGACGAGACCACGGTCGCAAAGCGGCTCAAGGCGGCGGGGTACGCCACCGGGGTGTTTGGCAAGTGGCATCTCGGGCCACCGGAAGACGTGCCGTCGCACGGCTTCGAGTGCCGCGGCTCGATCGACGTCAAGCCGGCGCAGGGTCCCGACGACGATCCACACCACGCCCGCGCGATCGCCCGTCAGGTGACGGCGTTCATCGCGGCCAACCGTGGGAAACCCTTTTTCTGCTACGTGCCGCTGCACTCCGTGCACGTTCCGCTGCAGTCCACCGCCGATCTCGTCGCCGGGGCGCGGCGTCGCGCCGCGGCGCGACCGCCCGCGGATCTTCGGGAGGTTCCCGAGGGCGACCGTACGGCACGCGCGGTGCAGGATCATCCCGTCTATGCGGCCATGATCGATGAGATGGACGAGGCGGTTTCGACCGTGCTCGCAGCCCTCGAGGAGCAGGATCTCATCGAGGACACGCTCGTCGTGTTCACCAGCGACAATGGCGGCCTCTCGACGGCCGAGGGGTCTCCGACGTCGAACCTGCCGCTCCGTGCGGGCAAGGGCTATCTCTACGAGGGGGGCATCCGCGTGCCACTCCTCGTCCGCTGGCCCGGCACCGTGACGCCGGGATCACGCTGTGCCGTGCCGGTGACCACGCTCGACCTCGCTGCGACGCTCGTCGATCTCGGCGGCTGCCCGCCTCCGGCCGGCGAGATGCTCGACGGCACGAGTCTGCGGCCGCTCTTGTCGGGAACCGGAGCCATTCCCGCCCGCGACCTCGTCTGGCACTACCCGCACTATTCCAACCAGGGGGGGCGGCCCGCGGCGGCGCTGCTCGCCGGCGACTCTCCGGATGGCCGGCGCGACAAGCTCGTCGAGTCCTTCGAGGGCGGTCGTGTGGAGCTCTTCGACCTCGCTGCCGACGATGGGGAGCAGCGGGATCTCGCCGCTGAGCGGCCGGAGCGCGCCGCCGAACTGCGGTCTCGACTCGAGGCTTGGCGAAAGCAGGTTGGCGCCGCCATGCCCACGCCCAATCCCGCTCCGGTGGATCCCTTCGGCCCCGACGGCCTGCCGTCAAAGCGGAAACCAGCAGCGACAGGCGGGTAGACTGGTGGCCGCAACCAGGTCGACGAGGAGGCATGTCGATGCAGCGATCGAGTGGACGGGCGGTGGGTATGGGACTGTTGATGGCGACGACGGTTACGGCCGTCGCCGACAACTGGCCCACCTGGCGCGGGCCTGCGCTCGATGGCGCGGCAGCGGGCGGCGGCTACGTGTCCGAGTGGGGACCGGAGAAGCACGTCCTCTGGCGGGTGATGCTGCCGGGAATCGGCGCCAGCACGCCGGCGGTCTGGGGCGAGCGGCTCGTGGTCACCTGCACGATCGACGACAAGGACGCCGTGATCTGCCTCGATCGCGCCGGCAAGGAGGTGTGGCGAAAGACGCTTGGCGAGGCCCGCGCCGGCAAGCATAAGAAGGCGACGGGCGCGAACTCGTCGCCCGTCACCGACGGCGAACTGGTGTGGGTCTACTTCAAGAGCGGTGAACTCGCCTGCCTCGACCTGGCGAAGGGTGCGGAACGGTGGCGGACGAACCTCCAGCGACGCTTCGGCGAAGACACGCTCTGGTGGGATCTCGGCACCTCCCCCGTGCTCACGACAAACGCCGTCGTCATCGCCGTGATGCAGACCGGGCCCTCGTATCTCGCCGCCTTCGATCGCGAGACGGGCGACCTGCTGTGGAAGCACGACCGCGACGTGCCGGCGCCCGAGGAAGCGGCCCAGAGCTATTCGACGCCGCTCGTCACTGCCGGCGACCCCGCCAAGGGTGAGCCTGCCGAGGTGCTCTTCGTGCTCGGCGCCGATCACGTCACGGCCCACGATGCGGCGAACGGCAGGGAACTCTGGCGGGTCGGCGGGCTCAATCCCGAGGCCAACGGGTTCTTCCGTTCGATCGCCTCGCCGGTGCTTGCCGGCGACCTCGTGATCGCGCCGTACGCCCGCGGCGGCACGATCACGGCGATCCGTCGCGGCGGATCGGGCGATGTCTCGACCAGCCACGTGGCCTGGGTCCGCAAGGACGTCGGCTCCGACGTGCCGACGCCCGCGTTCAAGGACGGCCGGATCGTCGTCTGCGGTGACAAGGGAGTCGTCGAGGGGATCGACGCCGCCACGGGCAGGACGATCTGGCGGAAGCAACTTCCCAAGAACCGCAGCGCCTACAGCGCGTCGCCGGTGGTCGTGGATGGCCGCGTGGTCGTGGTCCGCGAAGACGGCACGGCAAGCGTGTTGGGCTGGCCGGACGACCCCGGGCAAGGTCCCGAGATCGTCGGCGGCGGCAGTCTCGAGGAGATGACCGTGGCGACTCCCGTCTGCGTGGACGGGAGGATCTTCCTGCGGACGCACGAGTCCCTGTGGTGCATCGGAGACAAGTGATGCGTGGATCGCGTTGGGTGGTGGCGGCGAGCTGGTTGGTGGTCGTGGCGGCGTTTGGCGATGCGGCGGCTCGCGCCGAGAACGAAAAACCGTCGCGGTTGCTGGTGGTGAGCGTCACCACCGGATTCCGGCACGCGTCGATCGGCACGGCGGAGCCCGTGCTCGAGGAGCTCGGCCGCTCGACGGGCCTCTTTCACTGCGATTTTCTGCGGATGCCGCCGGGTCGGGCGCCACAGCCCAAGGCCCCGAAGCGCGGCAAGGACGTGTCGGACGACGACTGGAAGAAGCAAGAAGCCGCATTCCGGGCTGAGCAGGAGGCGTTTCGCCGCGACGACCAGGCCTGGCAGGCAGGCCTGTCGAAGGAGTTTGCGAAGGTCTTTTCCGCGGAATCGCTTCGCGACTTCGACGGCGTGATCTTCCTGAGCACGACGGGTGAGCTGCCGGTGCCCGACCTTGCGGCGTTCCTGGATTGGATCAAGTCGGGCAAGGCGTTCATCGGGTTCCACGCCGCCACCGACACGTTCAAGAGTTCCGACGCGTACTGCGAGATGATCGGTGGTCACTTTGCCGGACATCCGTGGGTCTCCGGCGGCGAACACGCCTTCGTGGTGCACGAGCCCGGTCACCGCGTGGCGGCGATGTTTCCGGAGCGGTTCCGCTGGCGGGACGAGATCTACCAGTACGACATGCGCTACAAGCCGGAGAACCTCCGCGTGCTCGTGAGCCTCGACATGCAGGGGAGCAGCCCCAAGGAGCCGTGGCACGTGCCGGTGTCGTGGGTCCGCGATTACGGGAAAGGCCGCGTGTTCTCGACGAACTTCGGCCACAACGACGCGACCTGGAAGGAACCGATGTTCCAGAAGCACATGGTCGAGGGGATCGCCTGGGCGCTCGGCCGCTTCGACGCGGCGGCGGCGCCGAATCCCGACGTGCAGGCGGCCGAGTATCTGCGGAGCGTGATCGCGGCGGCCGCGGCCGCCGCTGGCACGGACGCCGACGCCCTGCGGGGGAAGGCCGACGCGAAGATCGCCAACGACGCCTCCTGGGCGACCGGCCTGCGGCCCATGCTCCTCGAACTGCGGGGCATGAAGCCGGAGGATCGGGCGGCGGCCTACGCACGGGTGGTCACCGAGGTTGAGAAGCCGTAGCCGGACGGACTGCGGTATCGAGCCCGGACCGGACCACCGGAAGGAGCATGCATGCGAGGCCTGTCTTCAGCCGCCATGGCCGGCCTCGTCGCCGCGGCGGTGGTGGTGTCCGCGGAGGCGGTGGTGTCCGCGGAGGCGGGGGTGCGCCCGGCGACGGCCTCCCCGCCCAACGTGGTCGTGATCCTGGCCGACGACCTCGGCTTCTCAGACCTCGGCTGCCAGGGGGGCGAGATCGACACGCCGAACCTCGACCGGCTCGCCGCTGGCGGACTTCGCTACACGCAGGCCTCGAACACCGCCCGCTGCTGGCCCACGCGGGCGGCACTCTTGACGGGCTACTACGCGCAGGCCATCCGCCGCGATGCGCTGCCCGGGGGCGATGGCGGCGTGAAGTTCACGCGGCCCGCCTGGGCCCGGCTTCTTCCCTCCCTGCTCGCGGCCGCCGGCTACCGCAGCTACCACTCGGGAAAATGGCACGTCGATGGTGATCCACTGGCCCAGGGCTTTCATCGGTCACTCGACATCGGCACCGTCGGGCAGAGCAACTACTTCGATCCCGCGGGTGCGACGGGCACGTCACCGGCGAGCCGAGCGGACGACTTCTATGCCACGACGGCGATCGGCGACCATGCCGTCGCCTGCCTTGCCGAGCATGCGCGGGATCACTCAGGAACACCCTTCTTCCAGTATGTCGCGTTCACCGCGCCCCACTTCCCGCTCCACGCTCCGTCCGATCTGGTGGCGAAGTATCGCGACCGGTATCGCGCCGGCTGGGATGACCTGCGGCGCGCCCGCGTGGCGCGGCTGAAGGATCTCGGCATCGTCACGACACCGCCGGCCGCGATCGAACGGGAGGTCGGCCCCCCTTATTCGTTCCCCGACGCCATCAAGGCGCTCGGCCCCGGCGAGATCGATCGGCCCCTGCCGTGGGAGACGCTCACACCCGAGCAGCGGGAGTTTCAGGCCGCGAAGATGGCGATCCATGCGGCGATGGTCGAGGGGATGGATCGCGAGGTCGGCCGGATCGTCGCCCAGCTCGAGGCGATGCGGGCGATCGACGACACGCTGATCCTGTTCCTCAGCGACAACGGCGCCTCGGCCGAGATCATGGTCCGCGGAGAGGGGCACGATCCGGCGGCGCCACCGGGCTCGCGGAAGACGTTTCTGTGCCTCGGGCCGGGCTGGTCGAGCTGCTGCAACGCCCCGTTTCGGCGGCACAAGACCTGGGTTCACGAGGGAGGCATCGCCACGCCGTGGATCGTCCACTGGCCCCGTGGGATTTCAGGGCGGGGAGAGCTCCGCACACAGCCCGTTCACGCCGTCGATCTCGTGCCCACCATGTTGGATCTCGCGGGCCTGGGATTCCCGAACGAACTCGACGGCAACTCGGTGCCGCCGCCGCATGGCCGCAGTTTTGCGGGCTCGCTCGCGGATGCCTCGGCACCGCCGGCCCACGACGCCCTCTGGTGGTGCCACGAAGGCAATCGCGCGGTTCGCGTGGGCGACATGAAGCTCGTGGCGACGAAGCAGGGGTCATGGGAACTCTACGATCTTGCAGCCGACCGCTGCGAGACGCGCAACCTCGCGGCGTCCGAGCCGGGAACGGTCGCGGCGCTCGAGGCCCAATGGAAACGGATCGCCGACGAGTGCCGCGATCGTTCGACGCTTGACGCTGCGGCGACGCCCAAGGCGGCCGCATCGGCTCGGTCTCGACGGCCGAACATCATCTACGTGATGACCGACGACCAGGGCTACGGTGACATCGCCGCTCACGGCAATCCGGTGATCAAGACGCCGAATCTCGACCGGCTTCATCGGGAGAGCGTGCGGCTCACCGAGTTTCATGCAAGCCCCACGTGCGCACCGACGCGGGCGGCCCTGCTCACCGGGCGTCATGAGTTCCATTCGGGCGTCACGCATACGATTCTCGAGCGGGAGCGGCTGGCGCTCTCCGCCACCACGCTGCCCCAGGTGCTGAAACCCGCCGGCTACACCACCGGCATCTTCGGGAAGTGGCACCTCGGCGACGAAGACGACCACCAGCCCGGCCGTCGCGGCTTCGACCGCTCGTTCATCCACGGCGCGGGGGGCATCGGCCAGACGTATCCCGGCAGCTGCGGCGACGTCGAGGGCAACAGGTACGTCGATCCCGTGATCCGCAGCGACGGGGTGTTCGTGGCGACGAAGGGGTACTGCACCGATGTGTTCTTCGACGAGGCGATCGCCTGGATGCGCGGCTGCAGGAAGAACGAAACACCGTTCTTCTGCATGATCACGCCCAACGCCCCGCACGCGCCGCTCGACTGTCCGGAGGGCTCGGATGCGGTGTACCTCGATCTGCTCGAGAGGGAGGGCGCGGGCGACCCGAAGCAGCGGGCCCAGATCGCGAAGTTCTACGGCATGATCGAGAACATCGACACGAACGTCGGCCGGCTCCTCGCCGAACTCGACCGGCTCGGGATGGCCGAGGAGACGCTCGTGGTGTTCACGACCGACAACGGCACGGCCACCGGTGCGAGCGTCTCCAACGCCGGGATGCGCGGGGCGAAGGGCACCGTCTGGCGGGGAGGCACGCGGGTGCCGTCGTTCTGGCGGTGGAAGGGATCGCTGCCCGAGGGCGTCGATGTGCCGGTGGTGACCGCCCACCTCGACGTGCTGCCGACGCTCTGCGAGATCGCCGGCGCCGAGATTCCGCCAGAGGTCGCGGCGAAGCTCGAGGGCCGCAGCCTCGTGCCACTGCTCCGAGACGCGACCGCCGTGTGGCCCGACCGGCCGCTCGTGACGCACCAGGGCCGCTGGAAGCGGGGGCACGCGGCGGCGAGCCAGTTCGACAACGTCCGCGTTCGCGAAGGTCGCTGGAGCCTCGTCAACGTCGCCAACCGACCCGATGGCTGGGAACTCTACGACGTGGCCGCCGACCCCGGCGAATCGCAGGACGTGGCCCATGGCAACCGGGACGTGGTCCGCCGCCTCACCGAGTTCTATGACCGGTGGTGGGCGGGCGTGCAGGGCGATCTGGTCAACGAAGACGTGGACGGTCCTGCCGAGAACCCATTCAAGGTGGCGTATCGTCGCCAGCAGGAATCGACCTCCGCGAAGAATCCCCCGGCCGGGAAACCAGCAGGCAAGAAGTCAGCAGGCAAGAAGCCTGCGGGCAGGAATCAGAATGCGGCAGGGAAGCAGGAAACCCCGGCGGAGCAGTTTCCGCCCCCGACGTTTGCCGATGTGGCCTACGGCCCGCATCCGAAGCAGGTGATGCACGTCTGGCTCGCCGCTGATGCCACCCCCGCACGTCCTGCGCCGCTCGTCTTCTTCATCCATGGCGGAGGCTGGCGGAAGGGAAACCGGTATGCCAAGCTCGGCGAGGTGCTGCCGGCGATGCTCGAGAAGGGCGTCTCTGTCGTCTCGATTGAATACCGGTTCATCGAGGAGGCCATGGCCGAAGGCATTCACCCGCCCGTGAAGGCGCCGCTGACGGATGCGGCGAGAGCCTTGCAGACGGTGCGGTCGCGAGCTGCCGACTGGCACGTCGATTCCGGGCGGATCGCCGCCTGCGGGAGTTCGGCCGGGGCATGCTCGAGCCTCTGGCTTGCGTTCCACGACGACATGGCCGATCCGGCGAGCGCCGACCCGGTGGCCCGCGAATCGACGCGGCTCATGGCGGCGGCGGTGATCGGCGCCCAGACGTCGCTCGATCCGGACCAGATGCGCGAGTGGACGCCGAACAGCACCTACGGCGGCCACGCCTTCGGGATCATCGGAGGCCGGGAAGGGGTCACCGACGCGTTTGCCGAGTTCCTCGCGGCCCGCGATAGGCTTCTTCCCGAGATCGCGACGTATTCGCCCTACGCGCTGGTCTCGGCCGATGATCCGCCCGTCTATCTCGTCTATGCGTCGGCGCCCGATCTGGGCAAGCCAGCGAAGGACCCGACACACTCGGCCAACTTCGGCGCGAAGCTCAAGGAGCGGCTCGACGCGGTCGGCGTGGACTGTGAACTGGCCTATCCGGAGGCCAAAACCAGGCACATCACCGTGAAGGAGTATCTCTGCGATGTCCTCGTGCCGCGTGACTGACGAGGTCTCGTCGGGCGTCGCAGGATTCTGCCGGGCGCATGAAGGTCTTCATATCCGCGAACCGCGACCCAGCTCGTCCCGGACGGGCATTCATGAATGAGTGCTTCCGAAGAGGATCGTTGGATCAGGTGGAGGAGGTGATGATGCGAGTGGGTTTGATCCTTGCCGTGCTGGCACTCGGCGTGGCGGTCCCGGTGCGGTTCCAGTCGGCTGCCACCGCCGCCGACACGAATCCGCCGACGCGTCGGCCGAACATCGTCGTCTTTCTCTGCGACGACCTCGGCAGCGGCGACCTTTCCTGCCTGGGCTCGCGGGATATCAAGACCCCCGAGATCGATGCCCTGTTTGCCCGCGGCACGAGGCTCTCCCGGCACTGGGCGGGCAGTGCGGTGTGTGCCCCGAGCCGCTGTGTGCTGCTCACGGGCAGGCATCCCGGCCATGCCGTCGTCCGCTCGAATCGCGAAGCGAAGCCGGAGGGGCAGGCGTCTATGCCGGCCGGCACGGCGACACTCGCGTCGCTCCTGCGGGATGCGGGTTATGCGACGGGCTGCTTCGGCAAGTGGGGCTTGGGCGCTCCGGGGAGCACGTCGGAGCCGCTGGCCTGCGGATTCGAGAGGTTCTTCGGCTACAACTGCCAGCGCGAGGCCCACGGCTACTATCCGCAGCAGCTCTGGAGCGACCGCGAGCGGATTGCCATCGACAACCCGCCGGTGCCCCGGGGCGGGACGGTTTCGGCCGACCCACCCCCCACCGACGCCGCCTTCGCGAGCTTCTCGGGAACGACCTACTCGGCCGACCTGATCGCCGAGCAGCACCTGGCGTTCGTGCGGGCCAATGCCGCGAGGCCGTTCTTTCTGTACGTCCCCACGACAGTCCCGCACCTGGCGCTCCAGGTGCCCGACGACGAGCCGTCGCTCGCGGGCTACCGCGACCACTTCGGCGACGAGCAGCCGTATCTCGGGGGCCGGGGCTACGTCCCATGCCGCCGGCCGCTGGCCACCTATGCGGCGATGATCACGCGGCTGGATCGCGAGGTGGGCCGGATCATGAAACTCCTCGATGAGTTGAACCTTGCCGATGACACGATCGTCGTGTTCTCGAGCGACAACGGGGCCACGATTCCGGGAACTGGCGGCCTCGATACGCAGCGACTCGCGAGCAACGGCACGCTTCGCGACTGGAAGGGTTCGCCCTACGAGGGCGGCCTCAGGGTGCCGACGGTCGCCGTCTGGCCCGGCCGAATCGCCGCCGGCCGCGTGGTCGATTCGCCAACCGGTTTCGAGGACTGGCTGCCGACGCTTCTCGACCTCGCGGGCCTTGCCGAGCGGATACCGGCGGGTGTTGACGGCATGAGTCTCGCCGAGGTGCTTCGCGGACAGGCTGAGCCGCCGAAGGAGCGGATGCTCTACCGCGAACTCACCGAGGGCCGGTGGCAGGCGGCGGTGGAAGGCGCGTGGAAGGCGATCCGCCGGGCTGCGGGTCCGAAGAAGCCCGCCGAGCCGGGGCCCATCGAACTCTACGATCTGGCGGCGGATCCGTCGGAGACGAAGAACGTCTCAGGGCGAAACCCCGCGGTGGCCGAACGGATGCGGGCGATCCTCGACCGCGAGCACGTGCCGCACCCAGACTGGCCCCTCCCGTTCGCCGACGCCGCCGGCGATCCGCGGGCACCTCGTGCCGCGGCCCGCCCGCCGAACGTCGTGGTCGTGTTCATCGACGACCTGGGCTACGGCGACATCGGGCCATACGGCGCCACGAAACAGAAGACTCCGCACCTCGACCGGATGGCCCGCGAGGGCATGAAGCTCACGAGTTTCTACGCCGCGCCGGTCTGCTCGGTCTCGCGGGCTCAACTGCTCACCGGCTGTTATGGAGTGCGGGTCTCGGTGCCGGGCGTGTTCTTTCCGGCTGGAAAGAATGGCCTGAACCCCGCGGAGGTCACGGTCGCCGAGCGGCTCAAAACCCTCGGATATGCGACCGCCTGCTTCGGCAAGTGGCACCTCGGGGACCAGCCCGAGTTCCTTCCCTGCCGCCAGGGTTTCGACAGCTATCTCGGGATCCCGTACTCCAACGACATGCAGAAGACGTCTGCGGAAACCGGTGAGAAGGTGGTGCCGCTCGTCCGCGACGATCGTGTCGTCGAACTGCTCACCCATGAGATGCAGGGCACGATCGTGGAGCGGTGCACCAACGAGGCCGTGGCCTTCATCCGCGAATGCGAGACGAAGCCCTTTCTGCTCTACGTTCCCCACACGGCGGTGCATGTGCCGCTCGCGCCAGGCGAGCGATTTCGTGGACACAGTGGCAATGGCCGGTTCGGTGACTGGGTCGAGGAGGTCGACTGGAGCATGGGCAGGATTCTCGACACGCTGCGGGAGGAGGGGCTCGATGACGACACGCTCGTGATCTTCACAAGCGACAACGGCCCCTGGGCGGTGATGGGCAACGATGGCGGCTCGGCCGGTCCGCTGCGGGGCGCGAAGGCCAGCACCTGGGAAGGGGGCGTCCGGGTGCCGACGATCGCCTGGTGGCCGGGACGGGTGCCGGCTGGCAGCACGTGCGACGCGTTTGCGGGCACGATCGATCTCCTGCCGACGTTTGTTCGCCTCGCCGGCGGCGAGGTGAACGACGGGCCCGCGATCGACGGCCGTGACATCTCGGGCCTGCTCATGGGGACGAGCCACGAACCGGCCCGCGAGGCCCACTACTACTTCAAGGGGACGGCGCTCCAGGCGGTTCGCGATGGCCGCTGGAAGCTCGCCATCGCGCCGCAGCCGAGTGGTGCTGCCGCCGGGAGCGCCGCCGTCGAGGCCTCAGTGGTACAGCCGCGGCTCTACGATCTCCAAGCCGACATCGGCGAGACGACCGACGTCTCGACGAAGCATCCCGACGTCGTCGTCCGCCTCCGCCTGCTGGCTGAGCGGATGGCCGCCGAACTCTGCGGCCCGCAGGCTCCGGGCCGTCGCCCGGCGGGAACCGTCGCGGAGCCACGGTATCTCTACCCGGTCGTCGAGGAGCCGGCGGCTTCAACGCCGACGAAACGACGGATGAAAAAGCCTGCGGCCTGACCCACGGTACGCCGATCAGCGGGTATTCTTGCGGCGCTGGTCTGCGTGGACCAGCATCAGAATCTGAGGAGGGGGGCACCATGGCGACGAAGCACGATCCTCGGCAGGCTGGTGACGGCACGGCCGCGAGCCCGGTGGGCCTGGCCCTGTTTTGGGTCTACGTGGCGCTCTACGGCGGCTTCATGGCGCTGGTGCTCGTGCGGCCCGACCTCCTCTCGCTGCGGCCGTTCGGCGGCGTGAACCTCGCGATCGTCTACGGCATGGGGCTGATCGCGGCCGCGTTCGCGCTGGCGGTCGCCTACATGATCCTTCGGTCGGGACGTTGAGGGAGTCGCCGTCGCATGATCCACCAGACCTCGTTCGTCGCCGTCGCCATCTTCGCCGCCTTCGTGCTCGGGGTGCTCGGACTCTCGTTCTGGCTGGGCCGCAAGGGGCAGTCGGCCAGCGGCTACTACGCCGCCCACGGCCAGATCCACTGGTTCGTCAACGGGATCGCCTTCGCCGGCGACTATCTGTCGGCCGCGTCGTTTCTCGGCATCTGCGGGATGATCGCCTTCTCGGGCTACGACGGATTCCTCTACTCGATCGGCTTCCTCGCCGGCTGGATCGTGGCGCTGTTCGTGATCGCCGAGCCGATCAAGGCCCTCGGCACGTTCACGTTCGCCGACGCCCTCGACAGCCGGTTCAACAGCCGCGGCATCAAGCTCGCCGTCGCCATTTCGACGCTGGTGGTGAGCATCTTCTACCTGATCCCGCAGATGGTCGGCGCCGGTTCGCTCATCAAGCCGCTCCTCGGCCTGCCGCACGAGGCGGGGGTGATCCTGGTGGGCGTGACGGTGACGCTCATCGTCGTCACGGCGGGCATGGTGTCGACCACCTGGGTGCAGTTCATCAAGGGGTCGCTGCTCGTCTTCTTCTGCGGCGTGCTCACGGCGCTGATTCTCGGCCGAGGCCTGACGGTGAATGCCGGTCGCCCCGGCGAGGAGAACCTCGCCCCGCAGGTGAAGACGGTGAAGCCCGACGGCACGGTGCTCGTGGACGGCACGCCGCAGTCGAAGGACCACGATCTGCGACCGGTGGGCACGATCCTCCGGCTGCCCGAGCGATTCGGCGACGCGCGGACGACCGGCCCGCTCGGGCCACTGGCCTACCTCTCGGCACTCGAGGACTCGACGATCGTCACCTGGTCCGGCAGGAAACATGCCGACGCCGACGGTTCGCACACCACCTACTCCCCCGTCGAGAAGCGGGGCTCCGACCTGCTCAAGCCCGGTGGATACTTCAAGGGGCTCACGACCGGAAAACTCGCCGACAGGCTCGACTTTGCGAGCCTGATGCTCGCGCTGTTCTGCGGCACCGCCTCGCTGCCGCACATCCTGATCCGCTACTACACCGTCAAGGACGCCGCCGCGGCCAGGAAGAGCACGGTCGTGGGCATCGCCGCGATCGGCGTGTTCTACGTGCTCACGCTGTTCCTCGGCCTCGGCGCCATGACCTCGGGCGCCCTCGATCCCACCGACACCAACATGGCGGCGCCGCTCCTGGCGAAGAGCTTCAGCGACACGCTCTTCGCCGTGATTTCGGCAATCGCGTTCACGACCGTCCTCGGCACCGTCAGCGGCTTGATCATGGCCGGCAGCGGAGCGGTGGCTCACGATCTGGTGGAGAACGTCTTCGGCGTGCGGATGAACGACCACGAGAAGATCCGCGTCGGCAAGCTGGCGGCCGTCGGTCTCGGCATCGTGGCGATGGTGCTCGGGATCCTGTTTCGCAACTTCAACGTGAGCTTTCTCGTGGGCTGGGCCTTCAACATCGCGGCCAGCGCGAACCTGCCGGCCCTCGTCATGCTGCTCTTCTGGCCGCGGACGACGCGGCAGGGGATCATCGCGGCCGTCACGGTGGGTATGCTGTCGTCGCTGGCATGGATCCTCCTGTCGGCCGACACCTTCGAAAAGGTCTACGGATTGTCGCGGGACACGGCGCTTACCCCGTTCAGCCAGCCGGGTCTGGTGACGATCCCGCTGGGCTTTCTCGTCCTGGTCGTGGTCTCGCTGCTCACCCCGCCGGCCACCGCGTCCTCCACCTCCCGACGGTAGCCCCCGATGCCCCGCAAGAAGCCCGCCCCGCCGCGCCGCGAGGTGATCGCCTGCACCGCCGCCCACCTGCCGGCGATCCAGGCGATCTACAACGACGCCATCCTCAACACGACCTCGCTGTACGAATACGCCCCGCGGACCGACGAGGTGATGCGCGAATGGTTTGCGGACCGCGAACGGTCGGGCATACCGGTGCTGGGCATCGAGTGGGAGCCGGGCGTCCTCGCCGGCTTTGCCACCTGGGGCCCGTTCCGGCCGCGGGCGGCCTACAAGTATTCGATCGAGCACTCGGTCTACGTGGACGAGCGGTATCGTGGCGAAGGGGTCGGGCGTCAGCTCCTCCAGGCACTGATCGTCGCCGCGAAAAAGCGAGACATCCACATGATCATCGCCGGCATCGATGCCACGAACGTGGCGAGCGTGGCTCTGCACAGCTCGCTCGGCTTCCGCTGCTGTGGCACGGTCCGCGAAGCCGGCTTCAAGTTCGGCCGCTGGCTCGACCTCGAGTTCTGGCAGCTGATCCTGGCGACGCCGGCGAATCCCACGGACGGGTGACACCGGCTCGTGCGCGTGCCTCCGACAGGCTGCTCCTCGACTGCTCGAGGGCCAGGCTGCGGGATCGGGGCGAGGTCGGCGAGCGTCGGCTATCCGGCCGTTGGCGAGCCGACTCGCCCCGTCCCGCAGCCGGGTCTGGCCGTTTGGGATCGACTGCACGGCATGCTGGCGTTCGCAGAAAACGTGAGTCGATTCCGTTGCGCAGGACGGTATCACGCGCGCGTCGGCCGCGGTATCCTCTCCGCATGCTCACACTTCCACGATTCACCTTCGGCGTTGGTGACCGGTTCGCGCACCAGGCCGAGGCCCAGCTGGCCGCGTTCGAACGGCTCGCCGCCGACGGCGTCGTCGTGTCGCCGGTCTGGAACAAGTCGAACCGCGAACACACCTTCATCGGCAGTGAGCCTGCGAGCGTGCGGGCGGCGGCGATCGCCGCCGTCGCGGCTCGGAAGTGGCCGCATCCGTGGTTCGTCGATGCCGACCACATCCGCCTCGAGACGGTCGACCGATTCCTCGAATCGAGCGACTTTTTCACCATCGACGTTGCCGACTCGATCGGCAAGCCGGCGAGTGAGGCCGACGTCGCCGCGTTCCTCGCCAAACACCCGGAGCTCACCGCCCCGCTCGCGATTCCGGGCATCGCCGCCCCGGTGCCGCTCTCGACGGAGGCGTCCGCCACCGTGGCCCGCAGCTACCTGCTCGCCTGCCGCGAGGCCGGCGAGATCTTTCGCCACATCCGTTCGAAGCGTGGCGACGGTGTGGCCATCGAGGTGAGCATGGATGAGACCGATGCGGCGCAGACGCCGCCGGAACTCCTCGTGATCCTCGCGTTGCTGGCCGACGAGGGTGTGCCGTTGCAGACGATCGCGCCCAAGTTCACCGGCCGCTTCAACAAGGGCGTGGACTACGTCGGCGATCTCGCCGGATTCGAGAAGGAGTTTTCCGACGACGTGGCGGTGCTGGCCTACGCCGCCAACCGGTACGGCCTGCCCACAAACCTCAAGCTCTCCGTGCACAGCGGGAGCGACAAGTTTTCGCTCTACCCGATCATCCGCCGGGTCGTGGAGCAGACCGGTGCAGGGCTGCATCTCAAGACCGCGGGCACGACCTGGCTGGAGGAGATGATCGGTCTGGCGGAGGCTGGCGGCGACGGCCTTGCGCTCGCCAAGGAGATCTATGCCTATGCGTACGATCACGTTGACGAGTTCTGCGCGCCCTACGCCACGGTGATCGACATCGATCGGGCGAAGCTGCCCCCGCCGGCCGAGGTCGCTTCGTGGAGCGGCCCGCAGCTGGCGGCTGCCCTGCGGCACGTGCCCGCGAATCCGGCGTTCAATCCGCATATGCGGCAGCTGGTGCACGTGTCGTTCAAGGTGGCGGCCAAGCAGGGAAAGCGATACACCGACCTGCTGGTGGCCAACCGCGACGTCGTGGCAAAGCAGGTGACCGAAAACATCTACGACCGCCATCTGAAGCCGTTGTTCGTGGCGGCGAGGAAGACGGCGTGAAGTCGGCGATCACGGTCTGCCTGGTGCCGGAGGCCGTGCGCGGGCCGTTCGTGTTGCACGACGGCCTGGAGTCGGGCTGTCGCGTCGCCGCCGAGCAAGGCTTCGACGGTATCGAGATCTTCCCCGCCGGGCCGGACGAGGTGGCGGCGGCGGTCGTGCGGCCGCTGCTCGCGACCCATGGCCTTGCGCTCGCCGCCATCGGCACGGGGGCGGGCTGGGTGAAGCACGGCCTTTGTCTCTGCCATGCCGATGGCGACGTGCGGCGCCGGGCGCGGGCATTCATCGCTTCGATCATCGATGTGGCGGGTGAGCTCGGGGCTCCGGCCATCATCGGGTCGATGCAGGGCCGAACGAGCGGCGACGTTTCCCGGGAGGCGGCCCTTGCGATGCTGGCCGATGCCCTCGGCGAACTCGCAGCCCACGCCGCCCGCCACGGGCAGCCGCTCCTCTACGAGCCGCTCAACCGCTACGAGAGCGACCTTTTCAATCGGCAGGTGGAGGCGGCCGCGTTCGTCGAGGCCAACGGCCTCGATGCGGTACGAATCCTCTGCGATCTGTTTCACATGAACATCGAGGAGGAGAACCTCGCCGGGGCGCTCGTGGCCTGCGGGCCGCGGGTGGGCCACGTTCACTGGGCCGACTCCAACCGCCGCGCCATGGGGTTTGGGCACACCGATCCCGGACCCGTCGTGGCGGCCCTGCGGGCAATCCGGTATCAAGGCTGGCTGTCGGCCGAGGTTTTCCCGTGGCCATCGCCGGCGGAAGCCGCGGCCCGCACGATCGCGAGCCTCCGGCGGCACCTCACGGCCTGACACAGAGGAGATGCGTCGATGCTCAACGGCCCACTGCTTCACCCCGACATCCTTCGCGTGCTCGCCCGGTCGGGCCACCACTCGAAGGTGCTGATCGCCGATGGCAACTACCCCGCCCTCAACAAGCGGGGCCCGCGGGCGGAGCTCGTCTCGCTCCAGCTCGTGCCCGGCGTGCCGACGGTGGCGCAGGTCTTCGCGGCCGTGCTCGCCGCCGTGCAGATCGACGAGGTGTTCACGATGGGGGTCGATCGGGCCGACTCCTATGCCGCCGCGACGCCCGGGGACCCGCCGGCCTGGACCGACTACCGACGGATCCTCGCCGCGGCCAAGTCGCCCTGCGAGCTCGCCCCGATCGTGAAATGGGATTTTTACGCGGCTGTCGCCTCGGACGATCACGTGCTCACCATCCAGACGGCCGACACCCAGCCGTGGGCCAATCTGCTGCTCTCCGTCGGCTGCCGCACGTTTTGAATCGCGGGATGTCACCATGATCACCACCAGATCCCTCGGCCACACGGGCCTGCAGGTGCCGATCCTGTCCTTCGGAGCGAGTTCGCTCGGCCAGGAGTTTCGTTCGGTCACGCTCGACGAGGCGCTCGGCAGCGTGAAGGCCGCGCTCGACTGCGGCTTGAACCTGATCGACACGAGCCCCTTTTATGGCCGCGGCATGAGCG
>JAGWWA010000156.1 GCA_018970605.1 Planctomycetota bacterium
AGCATGCATCACCCCCCGAGTCGCCGCCGGTGGTGGACGCGGGGAGGGAGTACGCGACTCGTGCGGGAAGGCGCAGACCTCGACACAGTCATTCGATACGTACGGGAATGCCAGGATTCCAGCCGCTACGAATGATCCTGCCCCCATCGCTCACGCGATTGGGCTTCCTGAGCCCGCCGTGAGGCGTACGGCACGACCGCAGGAAGCGTAACGCCGTAAGGCGTACGGCCGCCCCCTGCCGCGCCCGATCCGCACCCGCCCCCATCGCTTACGCGATTGGGCTTCCTGAACGCCGCCGGGCGACGGCCAACACGATCAACCCCGCCACGGCGACTGCCACCGACGACGTCGGCTCCGGCACCGCGGCCACGCCTTGCGGCGCGGCATCGTTGTAGCCGCCCGTGTCGAACAGGCCCGTCGAGAGGAAACTCGCGGCGTCGAGAATGTCCACGAGGCCGTCGTAGGTGTAATCGCCGTCGTTCCACGACGAACCAAAGCCGGCGTCAAATGCCCCCGCAGCCAGGAAGTTGGCGGCGTCGAGGATGTCCACGAACCAGTCGAGGTTGGAGTCGCCTGCGGCCGCGTAGGCAAACGTCACCGAACCGTCGCCGTTGTCGAGCCAGCCCACGGACCCGCTGCCTCCCGGGGCCGCCGCCGCGGCCGACGAGGTGATCCCGCTCGCGCCGTTCCAACTGCCGTCGCCGAGACCGCTGACGATCGCCGTCACCATGTCGGAGGCCGACAACCCCGACGCGACGGTGATCGCCCCATTGCCCACGTCGGTGAGGCCGCCGGCGTTGGCGGCCAGCCCGCCGACGAGCGCACCGAGCCGCGGCGCGATCGTCAGCGTGCCGCCGGCGAGCGGAGTGATTCGGCTCGCGGCCAGGGCAGATGCATTGTCGAGCCGGAGGGAGCCGCCGAGCACCGATGTGGGCGCCGACAGCGAACTGGAGCCGGCGAGCACGAGCAGCCCCGGCCCCGTCTTCCGCAGGCTGCCGGTCGATCCCGAGAGGGTCCCGGCGAACGTGCCGCCGCTCACCGTGAGGGCCGTTCCACCGAGGCTCACGCGGCCGCCGGAGAGCGTGGTGATCGTGGCCGTGGAGCCGGAGAGCGTGACCGAGCCCGACGCCATCGTGCCGATGGTGGCCGGGCCCGCGAGCGTGGCGGATCCCCCGGCGAAGCGCGTGATGGCGGCCGAACCCGTGATGCCGAGCGTGCCGCCCGACACCGTCCCGCTCGTCAGGCTGCCGGCCGTAACAGTGCCGCCAGAGACGCCGGCGGTCAGGCCGCCCACGACGGTCACGCTGCCGGCCGACACCCCGCCGGCGATTGCCGCGTGGCTGCCGAACCTCGTCGCGCCGGTTCCAGAGAGCCCGGCGAGCGTGATCGTGCCGGTGGCGGCGGTGAAGTTCACCCCGCGACCTCCCGAGCCGCTGTTGGTCACGGCGGCCAGCGAGAGCCCCGTGCCGCTGATCGTGGCCGACCCGCTGGCAGCCACCGTCAGCGGGGCCGAAGAGTTGTAGCCGGCGGCCGAGAGCACGCCGCCATCGACCGCAATCGACGACGTGCCCTGCAGCGCCGCGGCGGCCGCGGAGAGCGTGCCGGCCGACACGATCGTCGCCCCGGTATACGACTGCGATCCCGACAGGCCGAGGGAGCCCGAGAGCAGCCTGATCGCCCCCGAGCCGCTGATCGCGTTGGTGAAAGCACCGCCGTAGGCGTCGGAGCGGTTGAACCCGAGCGTTCCTCCCGCCGCGATCGTGATCGTGTTCGACACCGCCAGCGTCCCCGCGGTGCCGCCGGCCCCGAGTGTGAGCATCCCATCGGTGATCGCCACCCCGCCGCTGAGCCCGGTGCCGGTGCCGGCAAGCGCGAGCACGCCGGTGCCCGACTTGGTCAGTCCGGTCGAGCCGGTGAGCGTGCTGGCGATCGTCGCCGTCACGCCCGAGGCGACGGTGATGGCGTTCGCCGCGCGGGTGTAGCCGCGCATCGCCATCGTGCCGCCGCTCACGGTGTAGCCCGAGGCGCGGAAGTCGAGGCCACCGCCCACACCCACCGTGCCCGACACCGTCACCGTGCCGCCCGTGCCGTCGAAGATGCCCAGGGCGTCCTGCACCCAGATCGTGGATCGATCCTTCCAGGTGCTGGCGAGCACGCTCCAGGTGCCGTTGCCCCCCGTGCCGCCCGTGCCCGACCAACGGACGCTCGTGAACCAGGGGTTCGCGGCGGGTCCGTTCGTCGCCACGTCGTAGTAGGCCTTGATCTGCGAGTTGTAGTTGGAGGGATTGAGGGTCCCCGACACGGTCACGCCCTCGCTGTACCAGATCGAGTGGCCGACGGCGT
>JAGWWA010000157.1 GCA_018970605.1 Planctomycetota bacterium
TCGCTTGCGGGGGGTGTCGTCACGGTACCATCCTTGACGATCGCCACGTTCGCGGTGGAAGTCTCACTGATCCGGCCGTCGGCATGCGCGAGGATCGCCCGCGCGCCGGGGTCCGCGGCCTGCGCCTCGCGGTCGGCGAGGTGGTAGTGGAGCCGGCTGCGAACCTTTACCTTGAGTGGCCAGCAGGACTCGGGCACCTGCGTCACCGACACGGTGCGGACTGCAACGCCCCGGTCGAAGGCATCGGCCCACAGGGTGAAGGCGAGCGGGAAGGTGTGGATCGCGACCCGCGGCCGGCCGGTCCGGCCGTCGTGTTGCGCGGCGAGGTCGCCCGGGGTGGCGAAGATGACAAGTCCGAGGTCGTCGTCCGCCGCTCCCAGGCTGTGGTTGTGGCCGGCAACGCGGGCTGCCGCCGCAAGCAGGTCGGCGATGGGCCAGGCGAGGCCGATCCCGACCACCGCCAAAGACTCGGCCAGTCGGCGGCCATGATCATCGGGGAGAAACAACTCGCCGCGGAACGTCCTCAGTTGCTCGGTGACCGTGGCGCCGAGCACGAACCCGGCATCACCAGCGGGGACTGCGAACTCACCGCGCGGTATCGTCCGGCCATCGAGCCAAGCCAGCTCGCCCCGGGTCACCTCGGCCGCAGACATCATTTCGATCGAAATGGAGGATAGGGGATTCGAACCCCTGACCTTCTGGCTGCCAGCCAGACGCTCTCCCAATTGAGCTAATCCCCCGGTTTGTGGTGGGCCGTCGCGTGGGCGCCGGCCCGAGTGGGGCGATCGAAGGGAGCCTGCGTGCCGAGGCGTCAACGTGATCTTCCGAAACGGTATCGGCTGCCGCGAGGCATGTCAACGCGGCCGCCCCCCGCCCCGCGAAACCGTCCGGCCCTTCGCGGGATTCCGGCGGCACTGGCGACGGGCGCGGTCGCCGATCACACTCGGCTGCATGTCCCGCGACACACGAGCCGACGAGGGCCTGCAGCGAACCGACGAGCCGGGGGAAGCCGTGCGTGCCGGGGTGACCGTGGCCTTGGCGGCGTACCTCGTCGGACTTGCGCTCGCCATTGCCACCAACTCCATGAGTGGCCCGTCGGCGCTGCTCGGGACGGTGAAGGCGCGGATCTTCTCGCCGGTGCTGTCGCCGGCGTGGCTCGACCTCGGCTACGACCATCGCTTCTCATACGGGCTCGACGACGACGCCGACCACGAGATCGAACTCGTGTCGCACGCGAGCGATGGCGAGCCGCTCCAGTTCCCTGGTCCGATTGCGGGCGAGCGGGCTGCCCGCTGGAGGCGACTCGCGCGAACGATCGCGGTCGGCGGCTTCGATGGCGACGGCAGCACCGTGGCGGCCGGCGTTGGCCGCGGCGGGTTCGCCAGACTGGGAAACGCCGACGTCGATCTCCGCGTGTTTCGCCAGTCGCAGCCGGAACGGGCTGCCCCGGCTCCCGTCACCGCGGAGCAGGTCTATGCCGCACGAGTTCGCCGCGTGGCCGACGACGTGCAACTGATTCGGGAAGAGCCGCGGGGCGAGGTTGCCCCGCTCGTGCGTCCGCAGTCGCGGGGGGCGGGGATGGAATCGCAATGAACGACGCCGAGACCAACGCGATGCGATCGACATTGCTCGATGGGAATGGTGGTGAGACTGTCGGCGACATCTGGACCCGGTTCTGGTTCACGCCGGCATCGCTCCGGCCGCTCGCCGTGGTCCGCATGCTCACGGGCGTGCTCGGCCTGCTCCTCGCATGGTCGTATGCGGATGATCTCCTCGCCTGGTTTGGTCCCGATGGCGTGATCCCCCGCGACGTGGCCGCCGCGTGGCGACCGCGGTGGGGCGCATCGCTCTACGACGCAGCCGCCACGTCGGCCTCGGTCACGGCATTGTTCGTCGCCACGCTGCTCGCCTTCGCCTGCCTTGTCGTCGGCTTGTGCTCCCGACTCGCCGCCGTGGCCGCCGCCGTGCTCTGGGCATCGCTGTTGCATCGCGGTCCGATGCTCGCTGGCCCCGCGGACGACTGCCTCGCCGTGCTGCTCTGGTGTCTCGCAGCAGGCCCGTGCGGTGGCGATCTGTCGCTCGACAGTGTGTTCGCAACCCGCCGCGGCCGTGCGCCGCGCGCCGCCTCACCCTGGGCGATGCTGTCGCTTGGCCTCCTGCACGTACACGCCTCGGCGATCACGCTGGCGGCTGTCCTCGCGCAGCTCAAGGGCGATGCCTGGTGGAACGGCACGGCGGCGTGGTGGCTGGCCTCCCGGGCGGGGGCGATCGATCTTCGCGGCGCC
>JAGWWA010000076.1 GCA_018970605.1 Planctomycetota bacterium
GCGATTGGGCTTCCTGGTTGGACCGCTTACGCGAATGGGCTTCCTGAACTGGCGTGCGATCCGCTGCTTCGTGCTTCATGGTGCCGCCTCCCTGCCCTGCCCCGCTGCACGTGGCCAGGTGACGAGCGTGAGCGGATGGTCGAGGCGGCCGGGGGCGTTCCAGCCGAGCCGGAGCGTGACCGTGGGGCCGAGCGGCGAGTTGCCACGGACGGCGTCGAGCCGAGCATCGGGCAGGTGGCGGCTTGCGATGGGCGACAGGGCGAGGGCCGTGAGGCGGCGATCGAGATCGCTCGCGGGCATCGCTGCGATCCGTTCGGCTTGGTTCGCGAGTTCTTCGAGCGCGATCCGCTCCCGCCGCGACTCCGAGAGCAGCCGCGCCTGCCGCACGAAGAGGGGCGCGATCGAGGCGAGGGCCACGACCGTGAGCGACGACGCGGACACGACCTCCAGCATGCTGAAGCCACGGCGCCGCGTACCGGGGATAGAGGACGACGTCACGAGAGTCCCTGGATGATGGAGGAAAGAAAACCGAATACGGCCAGCGCCTGCAGGAGCACGAAGGCACCCATCGCACACGCCACGCACGGAGCGACAGCGTCGCCGGCGGCGATCAGCCAGCGGCGCGACCGGTCGCGGCGGGAGGCGGCGAGGCGTTCGAGGGCGTTTGGGCGATCGTCGCCGGCGGAGTCGATGGCGGCGGCCTCGACGGCGGAGAGCAGCCCGGCGTCGGCGAGCTGGCGACCGAGCGGCCCGGGAGCGGCGGCCTGCCACAGCCCGCGGGCGATCGCCGGATCGACTTGGCAGTCGGCGAGCGCCGCTGCCACTTCGGTGATCGGCCGACCACAGGCGTCGGCCACCGACAGGGCGTCGAGCGCCGCCGTGATCCGCCGCTGCCGGGCAAACGGCCGCGTGAGCAGCCTCCACGCCGCGGGAAAGAACCGCAGCACAGCCACGACCACGAGCAGCCCGCCGGGCACGTACCAGACCCGCGCGGCCATCGCCACGATGTCCTCCCACCGCTCGAGCGGCGGCGGGCGGCCCATGTTGAAGTCGGCGAGGATCTTGGTGAACTGCGGATTGATTTTGAACGCGATGAATCCGGCGATCACCAGAAAGTTGAGGACCATCACGGCGAGATAGCCGACCGCCAGCCGCAGTCCGCGGCGAGGCGTGGGATCGAGGAGGTCGTCGCCGGCGAGCGCCGCCTGCACGACCGGGCCAAGAAGCCCGATGCGCTCGCCGAAGGCGAGGGCCGTGGCGTGGTCGTCCTGAAGGAGCCCCGGCACGCGAGTCGCCGCCTCCGAGGCGGTCGCACCCTGCCGAAGGTGCCCCGCGGCCTTTTCGAGCCTCGTGCCCTGTCCGCCGCGGCTGTCCTCCGCCCAGGCGTCGAGCATCGTCGCGGCAGGCACGCCGGCCGCGGCCGATGCCGCGGTCAGCCGCAGCACCGCGGCGCTCTCCGCCCGCGTGGCCCACGTGGACCACGACCGCCGCCACTCCCGGCGGAGGATTCGCTCGAAGGTGGGAAATGGATGCGTGGCCATGGGAACGCGTGCGGATCAGGAGAGGTCGGTTACGAGCCTGATGAGCGGCAGGAACAGCGCGAGCGTGACGAGTCCGACGATCAGGCCCACGACGCTGACCAGCACCGGGCCGAGGAGCCACTGGCCAAGTCCGAGCCGGCCGCGGGATCGGTCGTCGTGGCAGTCGGCGATGGCGTCGAGGAGCACGGCCGCCGTGCGGGGCGCGAACTCGGTCGCCGCGGCCGCGGCGTACCCCAGGGGGCGGCGCGGCGCGGCCGGATCGACGGGCCGCACGCCCGCGGCATGGCTGGCGAGGGCGAGGGCCTCGTTGGCCGGCACGTCGGCGGCGATCAGCCGGGCGAGCGTCCGCGTGAAGGCCGTCGCCGTGGCCGCGCTGCGTGCCGCCCCGCGGGTGGCCAGCCACCAGGGCAAGGCGATGACGCCGGCGGCGGCGAGCAGCGGCTGCCAGACGCTGGCGAGCAAGGCGGGCAGCCTCAGCACCCACTCGGTGATGATCGGTGGATCCACGCCGAAATCAGAGATGATGCCCTGAAATGCCGGGATTACCGTCAGCGACAGGACCACGAGCAGCCCCAAGGCGAGCGTCGTGATCGCTGCCAGATACCAGAGGAGCGGCCATGGACCGGAAGCGGTGGTGGGCCGAGCGGCTGTCTGCAGCAGGCGGACGCTAAGCCGCGTGTCGCGGGCCTGCGAGGCGAAGAGCGGGATCCAGCAGCCGATCGACCGCGTGGCGGCTGCGGTGCCGGCAGCGGCATCGCCGCGCTCGAGCGCGTCGGCCATCCGCACCCAGGGCGTTCGCTCTCGCGGCGGAAGTTCGGCCGCCACCAGGCGGACGAACCCGGCGGCGTCACGGTGGCGGTCGAGGGCCGTGGCGACGTGCCGCTCGATCACGTCGCTGGTGCTCACGTGGCTCATGGCCCGCGCCCTCCGTCGATCATGCCACGCGGCGCCGCGAGAAAGTCTAGAAAACCAGCCATCGGCCGGAACAAGGACACGCCATACAGCAAGACGGCGATGCCCGCGATCAGGCAGCCCACGACCGGCACGAGGCCGCGAGTGCGACGCCGGCGCCGCTCATCGAGGCTCCGCTCGAACATCGCCACGGCCCAGAGCTGCGCTGCCCGGGCGTCGTCGTCGGTCGGCGATTCGGCGGAGGCGACGAGGGCCGTGGCCGAAGACCGCTCGGCGAGGCCTAGCGCGGCGAGCAGGTCGGCCGCGAGGCGGTGCCTGGTGGCGGTGGATGTGTCGCACGCGGTCAGTTCAGCGAGCAGGTCGCACCGCACGGCCGTGGCGAGGTGGCCGGTGTCGCGGTGGCTCCCACGGACGAGCCAGGCGACGAGCGCGATCACCGCCAGGCCGCTTGCTCCCGCGATCGCGAGTTCGACCGGCCCGAGGTTCGGCCATGGCGACGGCGGTGCTCCGGGGGGCGGCTCGAGAAACGAGGCCTCGACGCCGCGGATCAGCGGCCCATTGGCGAGCGAGGACCAGACGAGACCCACGAGTGCGAGCACGAACACGGCTGCCGGGTAGACCACGGCGAGCCGCAGCCGGAGACGGTCGTCGCGGAGCGTGGCGGCCGCCTCGTCGAGCACGCCGAGCAGCGCCGGACCGTCGGCGCCGCGTTCAACGGCGGCGGCGATCGCCTCGCGGACACCCGGCAGATCCGCCACGGAGGAGGCCCGGCGGGTTCGTGGATGTGGCATGGCGGTCGGGCGTACGGTGGCGGGAATGAGTCGTCGTCCCGACGGAGAGGACGGAGCCGGCCGGAAAACCTTTTTGAGGGCTTTTTCCGCAGCGTAGGTGCAGGTTTTCAACCTGCACTGGCAGCAGCGTCGGTCTCGGTGCAACGCAGGTTGAAAACCTGCGCTACGAAGCGCACGTCGTAGCACAGGTTCTTGAACCTGTGCATGGTGGTTCACCGCAGCTCACCAACCTGCGGATACGGATGTGGCATCCGCCCGCGTCAGGGCCTTGACCGGCACGTCGCGTGCAGGAAAAAGGCCGCCTCGTCTGGTCGGCGACTGCTCGTTTCCTTCTCCGTCACCACGCTGATCCCGTCAAACCCCGCCGCCTCGAGGAGGCTCGTGAGTTCGTCCACCGTGAAGTGGTGGGTCATGTAGAGCACCTCGCCACGTTCATTTCGCGAGAGGTACGTGTGACGCTCGCCGGTGATGGGAAGGTCCTCAGCGTAGAGCCGCGCGTAGCCAGCGTTGATCGTGTCGGAGACGCCCGAGGCGGACAGGAAGAGACGACCGCCGGGGCGGAGGACGCCGTGCACGTGGCGGAGGAGATTCATCCGCTGGCGAATCGTGCCGATGATCGAGATCACGAGCTGGCAGACGACCACGTCGAACGGCCCGGCGTCGAGCTGCGGCGAGGCATCCTCGGCGAAGTCGGCCACCTCGAACATGAGCCGGCGGCCGGCGGCATCGGCCGGCGCGGCGTGGTGCTGCGCGGCGTGAATCGCGTCTGGGTTGATATCGACGCCGAACACGGAGAAGCCCTGCTCGAAGAGCCGCCTGCTCAGTCGCCCGCTGCCGCAGCCGACATCGAGGAGCGTGAGGGGCCGGCCCACCGCCACGGTCTTCATCTCCTGCACGAACGCGTCGAGGCGCGGCGTCGATTCCTTGCTCGGAATCGCTACGGCGTCGAATCGCCGCCAGTCGTCGCGGGCGTCGCGCATCAGGGGCTTCTCCAGGGCAAGAGGGCAACGCCTGTCAGCGCAGGGTTCGAACCGCCACGTCGGTGCCGGTTGTCAATCTGCACCAGGCATCAGCGTCGGCTTCGGTAGGCCGCAGGTTACCACCCTGCGGCTGCGTGGTGCGCGCCCGCGGCCTTACGGCCGGTCGGCTTGTGCGGCTACCGTGGAAGGCCAACACCGTGAGGCGTGGGGTGAACCACCACCAGACGCGGCGGGTTTAGGCCCGGCCGCTCGCGAGGGTCAGGTCGGCGAGCCGCCGCTCGATCGCGGGCGTGAGCTGCTCCCAGCGGAATCGCCAGGTCCAGTTGCCCCCTTCGCGGCCCGGCACGTTCATCCGCGCCGCGCTGCCGAGGCCGAGCACGTCCTGCATCGGATAGATCGCGGTATTGGCAGGCGAGTTGACCGCCAGGCGGATGAGGTCCCAGTGGATCTCCGAGCCGTCGCAGGAGAGCGCCACCCGCACCGTGTGCTGCTCGCGGGCGATCTGCTCCGCCGACCGCGTCGAGTCGCGGCCCGGCTCGCTGCGATACCAGCCCACCGTCGTGTCGTTGTCGTGCGTGCCCGTGTAGACCACGCAGTTGGCGGGATAGCTCTCGGGGCGGAAGAGGGCGCCTCGGGGGTCGTCGCCGAAGGCGAACTGGAGGATCCGCATCCCCGGAAATCCGAGGTCGTCGCGGAGTTGATCGACGTCGGGCGTGATCACACCGAGATCCTCGGCGATGATCGGTCGGGGGCCGAGGGCCTTTGCCACGGCGTCGAAGAGCGTGCGGCCGGGACCCGGCATCCAGCGGCCGTGCTCCGCAGTGGGATGGTCGCCCGGAATCTCCCAGTAGCCGGCGAAGCCACGGAAGTGGTCGATGCGCAGCACGTCCACCAGCGCGAAGGCATGGGCGAGCCGGGCGATCCACCAGTCGAAGCGATGCTCCTCGTGGACGTCCCAGCGGTAGAGCGGATTGCCCCAGCGCTGGCCGGTCTGGCTGAAGTAGTCGGGAGGAACGCCGGCGACGACGGTGGGCCGGCCGGCGGCGTCGAGGTCGAAGAGTTCAGGGCGACACCAGACGTCGGCGCTGTCGTGCGCGACGAAGATCGGCAGGTCGCCGATGATCGCGATGCCGAGTTCGTGGGCCCGTTGGCGAAGCCGCGTCCACTGGTCGTGGAACAGGAACTGGAGCACGCGGGCGTGGTCGATCGGCTCCGCCAGCGTGCGGCGGGCGGCGGCGAGCGTGGCGGGATCGCGGCGGGCGGCGTCGGCGGGCCATTCGGTCCAGGGGCGGCCGCCGAAGTGGCCCTTGAGGGACGTGAAGAGCGTGTAGTCGTCGAGCCACGGCCGCTGGGAATCGGTGAACTCTTCGAGCGACTCGCCCAGTTCGGGCGACGCCCGCCGCGCGAATCCGGCCGCCACCTCGTGGAGCAGGCTCGTTCGCGGGCCGATCACCGCGCCGAAGTCGACGTGGTCTTCGGGAAACCGTGGCAGCGAGTCGAGACGGCCGTCGTCCACGAGCCGCGCCTCGCGGAGATCGTCGAGCGAGATCATCAGCGGGTTGCCCGCGAACGTGGAGAGCGTCTGGTAGGGAGAATCGCCGTAGCCGGTCGGCCCGAGCGGCAGCACCTGCCAGAGCCGCTGTGACATGCCCGCGAGGCGGTCGAGCCAGCGATGCGCCTCGGGGCCGATCTCGCCGATGCCGTGCCGGCCGGGAAGCGAGGTGGGGTGAAGCAGGATGCCGGCGGCCCGACAGTCGGTGGTCGTCGATTCGCTCACGCCTGATCCCTCATTCGGTCTGTTGCGCTACCGGTGATGACGCGCGTCCGGCGCGATGTGGGCGACAGTGTAATCAGCCGATCTGCCACGGAGAGGTGGCGGGAGTTCCGAGCGGTCGCGGGGCGTGTTACGGTCCCGGCGGGCACTGCGGCGTCTGCTCGGCCGACTCGTAGACCACCGGCACTCCGCCCCCCTCCATGGGAGCGCAGCAGGGGTCGCCCATCATCGGTTGGCCGGCGATCGGCTGGCCCATGGCTGGGGCGGCCGCCATGCCTGGCGCCATGACAGGGGCAGCAACCATGCCAGGGGCGGCCACGGGCGCAGCGGCGACCATCGGCGTTGGCATCGATGGCTGTGGCTGTGGGTACACCGGCGGCGCGAGAGGTGGAGCGTAGGCGTATTGGTTGGCCTTGTTGTGGGCACAACCCGCCAGACTGAATGCGAGCACCCCGATCACCATCGTCGCCGAGGCGAGGATCCGCATGCACCATCTCCCGAGACCGTGAGCCTCGGCGCGTCCAAGACTCGTGGGTGGGACGATAGGGGGCGCCGGCAGGTGGGGCAAGGCGGGTTTGGCGGACGGAGAGCAGGTTTTTAACCTGCTGTGCTACGAGGAAGAGCTGTGCTCCGTGGGCTCCGCCTCGATGATCGCGATGCTCGCCGTGAAGCCGTGAAGAAAGGTTCGGTCGCCGATCGGCCCGATCTCGCCCTGGGCGAAGAAGCCGGCCGTCGGCACGCTTCCCAGGCACTCCCGCACGCAACGGGCGTCGTGATGGGGTTCGTCGAACAGCCGCATGCCGCGGCCGTTGCAGGTGAACACCAGCACGCCGGCGGGCTGGTCCGCCGCATGGGCGGCGAGCAGCCCGCGCAGGTCCTCGTCGGCGCTGGCCGCGTCGCGGACGTGAAACTGCACCGTCTGTCCCGTCCGCACCGAGTCGCCCACCGCGATCACGCCCGACTCGGGGTCGGCACCGATGACGTTGCGCACGAGGAAGTCGCCGCGGCGAAACGTATCGCGGTATTCCGTGGCGGCTCGGCCCATGTGGAGGGATGAGCGGACGAGCTGGCGGTCGGCGGCGTCGAGTTCGCCGTAGGTCTCCCGGAGACGCTCCGTCGCGGGGCGTCCTCCGAGCTCCACGATCAGGTTCTCCTCGGCCTTGGTCACCACCATCGGCTTGCCGATCGGGCGGCAGCCCTGAGACACCACGGGCCGGATGCGGACACCGCCCCCGATGACGAGCCCGACCGCGCCGGAATCCTCCGTCCGCGAGCCGACCACGAGCGTGTTGCTGCCCGGTTCCACGCCGCCGCTCGCCATGCCGCCGATGATCGGCACGCCGGGATGCTCCTCCTCCATCCTGGCGATGAAGGCATCCACCGGAAACGAGAACGGATCGGCGATCAGGAGCACGGCGGCGTTGTCGGGCCAGGCGGCGTCGAGATCGTCGGGCCAGCCCACGAACATGCCGCCGTCGGGCGTCTGCCGGTAATCGAGCGACACGGCCTGGACCAGCCCGCCGGGCAGCCGGGCCAGCCAGACGACCACGGCCGGCACGCGTTCGAACTCCTCCGAGCCGCCCAAGACACCCTCGGCGGTGGCGCCGATGAGCGTGGTCGCGGGCACGAAGTCCGCGAGCGACTCGAAGGCCGGGCGGATCGCCACGCCATAGGCCGCGGAGGCGAACACGATCGCGACATCGGCTGGTTCCGAGCCGTCGCCCAGATCGGCCCGCGCCGCGGCGACCGCCTCGCGCAGGGCGGCGCCGAGGTCGGCCTGCGCGGAGGTGCCGCAACCGCACCGCGGTGCCCGCGTCATGTGACGATCTCGGCGAAGGATGAGACCGCTTCATGCTCGTAGAGACCGCCTGGTTCGCGGTTGCCGGGGCGGACCGCCAGGGCCGTGGCCATCCCCGCGGCGCGGGCCGCGTCGAGTTCGGCGCCGACGTCGCTGACGAACAGGATCTGGCGGGGCTCGAGCCCCATGTCGGCGGCGATCGCCGCGTAGCTTGTCGCCTCCCGCTTCGGGCCTGTGGTGGTGTCGTAGTGTCCGCGAAGGTAGGGCGTGAGGTCGCCGGCGGCGGTGTGGGCGAAGAACAACGTCTGGGCCTCGATGGATCCCGACGAGTAGATCCGCACGTCGAGGCCGCCGTCCGCCCACTGGGTGAGTGCCGGCGGCACGTCGTCGAACACGTGGGCCACGATCTCGCCCGATTCGTAGCCGCCGCGCCAGATCATTCCCTGGAGGGCCTTGAGCGACGTCTCCTTGATATCGCGATTCATGAGATCGACCGCGCCGAGGGCGAGGCGGGTGAGGCCGGCGTCGCTGTCGAGCACGTCGTCGGGCAGGCCGAGGGTGCGGGCGAGCCCGAGGGCCGCGGTCCGCACCTGCGGGTCGTCGCGGCGGGCGGCGAGGAACGACGCGACGTTCTTCTTCGCGTGCTCGAAGAGCACGTCGTAGACGAAGGAGATCGACGACGTCGTGCCCTCGACGTCGAGGAGGATGCCGCGGCCGTCGAACACGATCACGACGGCGTCCTTCCCGTGCCCGAGACCCAGGCGGGCCCGAGGCAGAGCGGTTCGTACGCCGCGTGGACGCCGTCGGCGAGATAGTGCGGCGTCCAGCCGCTGGTGTCCTGGAACAGCCGGATCGCACGGATGCGGCGGTCGTTGCAGAGATCGAACCAGTGCCGCGTGCCGAGCGGCACGCTGATCAGGTCGCCTTCCCAGACCTCGATCGCAAACACCGGCTTGTCGCCGGGGTTGATGTGGAACACCCCGCGGCCTTGGAGGATGAACCGGACCTCGTCCTCGGTATGGGTGTGTTCCTTCGAGAACTTCGCGAGCATCGCTTCGAGATTTGGCGTGTCGGGGTAGACGTCCACCACGTCGGCGGTGACGAAGCCGCCACGTCGCTTGAGATCGTCGAGTTCCGGCGCATACGCGGCGAGGATCGTTTCGGACGGGGCTGCGGGATCGACGCGGTCTTCCAGCGGCCACCGCTCATAGTGGATGCCGTTCTCGGCGAGGAACTCCGTGATCTCGGCGGGATCGGTGATCCGACGGGCCGCGGCAGGGACCGTGACGATGGCCATGGGGTTCTCCGGGGCGTGTTACTGCTGCTGCTGGTGTTGCTGGGACTGCCGGTGCCCCGCGAGGGCCGCCGGCGAGCGGTCGCCCGCGGGCAGCATCCGGGCCCGGGCGACGCATTCGAAGAGAAACTCGAAGATCTCGATGTGCCGGCGGGCCTCGGCGAGATCGCGGCCCCACGTGTAGAGGCCGTGGCCGGAGAGCAGAAAGCCGTGGCACGGAGGGCTGCCCGCGGCGGCCCAGTCGATGCCGGCGAAGTGGCGGCGGAGGCGGACCGAGAGTTCCACCATGTCCTGCGTGTTGGCGAAGATCGGCACCTCTTCGACGGTGTCGTGCGTGGCGACGCCCTCGAGGCCCTTGAGCATCTCGTAGCCGGCGATCCGCAGGCTGCCGCGCGGCAGGTCGGCCGCCGAAAGGATCGTGCCCCAGACGGAGTGCGTGTGGAGCACGGCACCGACCGAAGGAATCATGCCCGCGAGCGTGCAGTGGAGCAGCGTCTCGGCCGACGAGCGGCGGCCGGTGCCGTCAACCACGCGGCCGGCGGCGTCGACGCGGACGAAGTCGTCGCGCGTGAGCCCCGATTTATCCTTGCCGCTGGCGGTGACGAGCAGCTCGAGCGGATCCCGCGAGACCACCACGCTGTAGTTGCTGCTCGTGCCGAGCGACCATCGGCGGGCGTGGAATTCACGGCCGACGGCCCGCAGCTGGTCGATGGCATCGGCGTTGGCGGCGGCGGCGAACGAGACGGCATCGGTGAGCATCCCGGAGACTCTATTCGCCCCCCTGCCCCGCTGGCAACGAACCTGCATGAGCACCCGCTGAAACCGCCCGTCAGGGCGTGCGGGACGATCCGAGAGCCGCTGCGATCTCAGCGGCGGCACGCGGAGCCATGATGGCGAAGCGCAGCCGGCGTGCCGTGAGCGGAGGGCAGGACGACCGCAGCGAATGTCCGGCGACGGGCAGTTACTTTCGTTTCGCGGTCCGCAGCGTTGGTTCACTGTCGAGGGTGAACACGAACACCTCTTCCCCCGTCACCGTGCTGACATCGTGATGCATGCTGGCGCATTTCATGGAGCTGGCGGCTTCGATCATGTCCTGGAGGCGGTTTCGCGACGCCTCCACGAGGTGGGTGCGGACGCTCTTGAGCAGATCGCGGCCCCGCTCCGCGGGGAGGACGGCGGCGAGGCTGGTTTCGGCCGCCGACAGGATGCCCTGCAGTCGCACGAGCAGGAGGTCGCCGATGAGATGGGCCCGGATGTCCTTCGGACCGCGGCCCATGAACTCCTGCATGAACTTGGTGATGCCGTCGCAGACGGCAGCTTCGATCTCACCTTGCGTTCTCATGCCGGCAACCTCTCCAAAATGGCGTGGACGAGATGGCCTGCCAAACGGCATTGCGGCGACGTGTCTCGTCGTGCGGCATGGCGATCGGTGGTCTGACGCGGCGGTGCGGCGACGATTCACCGCATGCGAGCGTCTCTCACGAATCTCCATTGTATCCTGACGGTGAAAGGCCCACCACGACGGCGCAGCTTTTCGGGACTCACCTTGTTGGAACCTACGTGGAGCGATGGCATGAGTGCGTCCGCCGTTCTGGTGTCGAAGGAACTTGCCGAGATTGCGATGGCCATGCAGGCGTCACGAACGGGCCATGCACCCAAGGCCGTGACGGTGGTCGCCAGCGATGAGACCGTGGTGGTGACGCTGCACGAGGCGCTGACCCCGGCGGAACAGATGCTCGCCCGCAGCGAGCGTGGCGCGGCGCAGGTCGAGGGCTACCACCGTGCGCTGTTCGCCGTGTCATGCGATGAACTGCGGGCCGAGATTCAGCGTCTGACCGGCCGCAAGGTGCGGGAGGCTGCGGTGGTCGTGGAGCCGGCGACCGGCGCGATCGTCCATGCCTTCACCAGCGGGACCGTCGTGCAGATCTTTCAGCTCGAGCCCCACGGCGTGGCGACGCAGGTCTCGGCGGGCGCTTCGCCGTCGGCCGAGCCGGCGGGATGACACCCGCATCCCGTCGCTCCAGATCCGCTACAGATAGGGGCTGAAGAGGCGGGCGATGCCGTCTCGGAGGCGGACGGGAATGCTGCGGGCGTCCATCTCCGCGAGCGTCCGTCGGCGCGACCGGCCGATCACGCCGGCGATGCGGGCATCGAGCGTCGCGGCGAGACCGCGGTCGTAGGTTTCGACGTTGAACTCGAAGTTCAGCCGCATGCTCCGCTCGTCCCAGTTGCCGCTGCCGAACATCGCCCAGGCGGAATCGACCACCATGAGCTTGGTGTGCTCGAACGGGGGCGGTGACATCCAGACGTTGCAGCCGCGGCTGAGGACCTGCCAGAGCATGGCGTCGCTGGCCCAGCCGACGAGGGCGAGGTTGTTTTCTTCGGGAAGCACGATGTCGACCTGGACGCCCCGCAGTGCCGCCACGTCGAGGGCCTGCAGGATCGCATCGTCGGGCAGGAAGTAGGGCGTCATGATCCGGGCCGACGTCTGCGCCGCGGCGAGGGCGCCCACGAGGACGAGCTTGATGCGGCCGATGTCGGGGTCGTCGGGGCCGAAGCGGATGCCGCGGGCGAGCGACTGGCCGGCGGGGGTGAGCACCGGCTGCCAGGCCGGTCCCTCCAGCGTCTCCTCCGCGGCGAACGCCCAGTCCTCCACGAACACCTCCAGCAGCTGGGCCACGACCGGTCCCTCGAGGCGGAAGTGGGCGTCGCGAACCGGGTGCCGCGGCTGGTGGGCCAGCCAGCAGCCGTCGCGGATGTTGAGGCCGCCGGTGAAGCCGACGCAGCCGTCCACCACCATGATCTTGCGGTGATTTCGCAGGTTGGCGTAGGGAAAGTAGAAGGGCACGCTCGTCGGCAGGAAGCGGGCGACTCGCACGCCGCGGGACGACAGCACGCCGGTGATCGGGGGGTAGGTGTAGCTGGAGCCGATTCCGTCGATCAGCACGCGGACCTCGATCCCGCGGTCCACGGCCGCGGCGAGCGCGTCGGCGAAGATCCGGCCGGTGGGGTCGTTGTCGAAGATGTAGGAGGCGACCGCGATGCTCCGCTTCGCCCCGTTGATCGCTGCGAGCATCTGTGGATAGGCCTCATCGCCGCCGTCGAGCGGCTCGATCCGGTTGCCATCCACGAGGGGCCGGTCGGTCGTGTTGCCGACGAGGGTGGCGAGCGACCTCAAGGGGGACCCGTCAGGGCCGATGGCCTCCCGGAGCCGATCCTCCGATGCGACCGCCGGCTCGAGGAAGTGGGTGATGCGGGCCTGCCCGGCGCGCAGCTGGGTGGCCCGGGACCGGATCCGGTTTACGCCCAGCACGGCGTAGGCGATCGCCCCGAACACGGGCGACAGCCAGATCAGCCCCACCCAGCCGATCGTGGAGCGGGTGTCCCGCTTGACCAGGATGGCGTGGGCCGACGCCCCCAGAGTGATGGCGAGAACGGCGGCGGCCGTCAGGTGGGGCCAGAGGGCCACAAACCACCGCCACGCCTCGGCCGCGAGCATCTCCATAGCGAGCGTCTCCATAGAAGAAGACCCTAACAAACCGCCGTCGGAGGCACCTGATCTGGCCGACGAGGCACCCCGCTCCGGGCCTGCCACCGGCCATTCAGTACCAAAGGGGGGTGGAGCGAATCGCTCCACTTTGGACGGGGGGGTGGAGCGAATCGCCCCACCCCCGGGCCTCGGGGTGGAGCGAATCGCCCCACCCCCCGAAGTCTCGGCCGATTGAAGCCTGTCCGTGACCAGCGGCGAAAAACCATGTTTCACGGCCGGAATCTTTGTGTTTCTGGTTCGGATCGCGAATCCTTAGGAATTTTTTTGGATTTGGCACGGTGCTTGCAAGTGATTTCCTTCGGCCGAGGGGTCAGTGAGACCTCGAAGCTCCGGAGCACCATCCGGACCACCTCACCTCGTTTTGGAGAAAGCATCATGCAGTTCATCACGATCGGAGTGCTCACCGCACTCAGCGCCTTGCTCGCACTCGGACCCACCGCCAAGGCGGCCGACACCACCGGCACCATCCTCGTTGCGAGCATCGACTCGATCCCCACGGGCTCGCTGGCCTGGGCCGGTGAGAATGAGTCGTTCTCCACCCTGGCTTTCGCCCCGGTTGATCAGATGCCGCAGGGCGAAGTTGACGTCAAGCTCATGACGGGCTTGGCCGCTCCTGAGCCCCCGGCAATCGTCCTCGCGGGCATGGCCCTCGGCGGTCTGATCTGCGGCCGGTCGTTCCTGCAGAAGCGTCGCAAGACCACGAAGGAGACCACATGAACATCCGCACTCGCGAGTCGGCCGTCAGGACGCTTACGTCGCTGGACGTCGTCCTCTGCCTGGTTCCGATCGGGCTGTTCGTATCGATCCTGACGCTCGTGTGATCTACGTCGTATTCCGCACCCTTTCACAGTCGATCCTCAAATCTCGAAAGAAGTGATGCCATGATGGTGATTGCCAACGATCTTGCCGGTGAACTGGTCGCCCACCTCCCCGGTGTGGTGGTCGTCGATCCCCGGTTCGACGCCTACACGGCCCTCGCCGCCAGCGCTCGGATGGGGAAGCTCGACCTCCACATGAGGTCGAGCGGCAATGCCGCCCTGAAGTTGGTCGATCGGATCCACGTTGACGCGTGGCTGATCGCCAGCGAGCTCGACGACATGTCGGGAGAGGATTTTGTGGGCCTTCTCCAGGCCCGCCGTGGCGACGCGAAGATCGCCATGGTCGATGAAGCAACTGCAGGTCCCCGGCGTTTCGCCCTCGCCGAGCAGGCCGGTCGTGAAGC
>JAGWWA010000077.1 GCA_018970605.1 Planctomycetota bacterium
CGGATTTGGCCGTACGCCTTACGGCGTTACGCTTCCTGGGGTTTCAGGAAGCCCAATCGCGTGAGCGATGGGGGCGGCGCGAGGTGGCGATCGGCGCGGATTTGGCCGTACGCCTTACGGCGTTACGCTTTCTGGTGGCTACAATGCTCGCGGAGGTGTGCGATGGCCGTCGGTTCCGATTTTTCGCTCGGCAGTGTGGACACGGCGCTCACGCCCGCCGAGCGGTTTGCCGAGTTTCTGCAGACCCGCGGCAAACGGATCACGCGGCAGCGACGGGTGATCGTCGATTACGTGGCGAGCCGTCACGAACACTTCGACGCCGAGCAGCTGCTGGCCGACCTCCGAAAGACCCGCGAGGGGGCGACGGCCAGCCGTCCCACCGTCTACCGCACGCTCGCCGAGATGGTGGACGCCGGCCTGCTCAACAAGATGGTGCTCGACGGTCGGGCCGTCTACGAGCACGACTACGGCTACCCGCAGCATGACCACCTCTACTGCACCGGCTGCCGCAGGCTGATCGAGTTTTCGAGCGACGAGGTCACGAAGATCCGCGACGCGGTGGCAGCCCGGCACCAGTTTCGCGCCCAGTCGCACCGCCTGATCGTCAGCGGCCTGTGCGCCGACTGCCGGTCGAGCAAGAGCCGCACGCGGCATCAGGACCGGATCTGAATCCAGTCGTGCCACGCTGGCCGCGGCGTCAGGCGGCGGTTCGCCCCACGCCTCACGGCGTTGGGCTTGGACGGGGGGCGTCGTTGCCCGGTTCGGGCAGCGTCTGCTCGAGCAGTCTCGCCGCCTGCCTTGGATCGACCGACGCGGTAAACCGCACCACGGTCCGTTCCGTCACCGAGGCGATCCACGTGTCGTCGCCGCCGAAGGCGGCGCGGTTGAGGATGTGGGCCGTCGGTGCGAGCGTGGCCACGGAGCGTCCGGTCTTCAGATCGGCCACGACGAGGCTGCCCGGCGTCCAGCCGCCGGCGCTCGCGGCGGCGGCCGAGACGTTGTCTTCCGCCCGGCCCACGAATCGGTCGCCCTTGTGCGAGATGGCGAATGGCGCGAGCATCGACTCCAGCTGCGAGACCACCCGGCCGTCATGCACCCGATGCTGCGCGAGCGTGCCTGACGTGAGCCCGATGTAGATCGTCTCGCCGTCCGGCGCGAACTGAGCCTTTGTCACGCTGGCTTCGAGCGGCCAGGAGGCGATCAGGCTGCCGTCCCGCAGGTCGCGGATGCGAAACGCATCGGGGCGGTCGGTGCGGCCCTCTGCGAATCGGCTCGTGGGAGGATGGGTGGCGAAGGTGTTGCCCGCCTCGAACGAGTAGCGTTTCGTTCCGTCGGCAACGCGGTAGCCGACGACACTGCCGTCGGCGGCGCAGAAGGCGATCGTCTCGCCGTCGTGCGTGATCACAAACTCCCGGTTGAGCCGGCCGTTGACGCCGTCGAAGTCCTCGAGCACGAAACTGTGCTGGGGCGTCGCGCGGCGGCGATCGGCGTCGAGCCGATAGACGGTGGCGAACTTCCTGTAATACTCGCTGCCGATATGGCCGCCGCCGGCATGCTCCTGCCAGAGCACGGCGACGGCGTCGCCGTCCGGCGTGGCCGAAACGCCCCACGGCACGACGCCTTTTCCGGCCGCCGGGGTCGGCTGCTCGATGGCCACGGTCCGGCGCCGACCATCCTCGAGCGACACGATGTGGAGATCGCCTCCCTCGCAGGCAAACGTCTCCCGGCCGTCGGCGTGGAAACTCCAGAACTCGGTGCCGCAGGCCTTGCTGGCGAGGGCCGAGGCCGGCGTCTCGGGCCGCCCTGCGAGTCTCCCGGGAGTGGCGGCGAACACGAGGACGTCGCTGCCCGCCGTCATGGCCAGCGTCTCCGAGGCCGCGTCGTACCCGCGGATGACGACGGGCGTGGTGACGTGCGGCCAGATCTCCTCGCCGAGCACCGCCTGCACCCGTGAAAAGCCGTATCCGTCCTCGGGCAACGGCATGAGGATGAGCGGCCTCGGTGACGGTTCCTGCGCGACGAGCGGCATCCACACCCGGCTGACCGAATCGGGGGCGACCAGCACCGCGGCCGTCTCTCCCGAGGCCGCGTCGCGGACGCACTCGACCGAAGTGCCCTGACGGTAGCGCACCCCGATGGCGCCCAGGCCGGTCTCGTCGGGCTGGCGATCGAGTTCGAAGTCGTATCGGATCAGCCGGATCCGCTCGCTGAGCGACGACGGCGACCAAACGCCCACGACCGCGTTCTCCGCTTCGAACGCCAGGTCGTGCACCGCCAGCTTGAACGGCTGCGGCTCGTCGGCGTTTGCATCCCAGCGGAGCTTCGGCTCGTTCCAGATGCCTGAGTGCCAGACCAGCCGAGCACCGCTCGGCGAGATCGCCAGTCCTGGTCGGCCGCTGCCTCGCGTGCCGCGAAAGGTCCGGCTGGCCACCTCGCGGCCGTCGATCTCGAACAGCCGCGCGAGTCCCTGGCGATTGAGCGCCGCCAGCCGGGAGCCGTCGGCGCTGGCCTTCAGCGAGGTCACGTCGCCCGGCATGCTGCAGGTGGCCGTGATGCCGAGGTCCGGCAGCGAAAGAATCTGGATGCCGCCGCCGGGAACGACCACGGCCAGCGTGTTGGCGGTGACGGGGCAGGGCAGTGTCGCGCCCGCGACGGCGGCCGTGGCAATCGGCCCAGCGCCGCCGAGCCGGTGGAGTTCGATGCGGTCGGCGAATCCCAGCAGCAGGCTCTCCCTGCGACCCCGCGGAAACGCGATCCAGGCCGGGGCCGCGGGAAGCGGGATCCGCTCCACGAGATGCCACGCACTGCGGGCCGAATCGACGACCGCACCGATCTGCCGGCCATACTCCCAGGCAGGACCGCTCTCGTAGGCCCGGCTGGCCAGCGCGAACGCCGTCCGCGCCCGACCCTTCTCCAGTTCGAACTGCGATTCGTGATGGTCGGCGAGCTGCTGCGTCGCCCGCGCCTGCTCGCGAGCCCGTACCGCCTCGCGCCGGGCCACCTCTTCGGCCCGCCGGGCCCGGAGAGCAAACAGCGAGATGCCCGCCGCGGCTGTGGCCAGCGTGAGCAGCACGACGGTCGCCGCCGCCATCGCGGCCCGGTGCCGGCGTCCGATCCGCACCACGGCCTCCCAGAAAGGCTCCGGCGCCGCGAGCACCTCGTCGCCATTGAGATACCGACGCAGGTCGGCGGCGACTGCGGCCGCATCGGCATAGCGGTGTGACGGCTGCTTCTCCAGGCACTTGAGGATCACCCGCGCCAGCGGCCGATCGATCGATGCGGGAAGCGGGCGAGGCGTCGCGTCGGCGACCACGCGGGCCGCCTCCACGATCCGCGTGCTCGCCACGTCGTACGGGCGGCTGCCCGAGACGAGTTCATAGAGCACGAGCCCGAGCGAATAGACGTCGGACCGAGGGCCGAGGTTGCCCCGCGACTCGTGAAACTGCTCGGGGCTCATGTACTGCGGCGTGCCGGCGTAGCGATGCAGGCGGCCGCCATCGAACGTCGCCGGCGGGTCGTCCTGCGGCGGTGACATCATGGCGATGCCGAAATCGATCAGCTTCACGGCCCCGCCGGGTTCCACGAGGATGTTGCCCGGCTTGATGTCGCGGTGGATCAGTCCCTGTTGGTGGGCATGCGCGGCCGCCTCGCACACGCCCACGAACAGTTCCACCCGCTGACGCAGCGGCAGGCTCTCGGCGGCGGCGTGGGCCGTGATCGAGCGGGCGCTTGGGATCAGCTCCATCACCAGGTAGGGGAGCCCGCCGGTCGGGCCCGGGGCGACACCAGCGGTGTAGAGGTGGGCGATGCCCGGGTGCCGCAGGCTCGCGAGCGCCTCCGTCTCGTGTTCGAATCGCTGCATGGCAGCGGCCGAGGCGCCCGCGCCGCGAAGCACCTTCACGGCGACGAGCCGCTGCGGCCTTCCCTGCCGCGCCTCGTAGACACTGCCCATGCCGCCGCGGCCGATCAGCCGTTCGATTCGGCAATCGCCGATGAGCGTGCCGGCGGGAAGCTCCGGCTGTGGCGATGCGGCGGGGCCTCCAAAGCCGAAACTCGACGCCCGTCCCGACAAGTCGGCGTCCGTGCCGTGAGCGTCGTCGGATGGCTGCGATCGATCGTGGCCTGGAGACGTCACGGCGATGATGGTTGAGAAGGTGTCGCCGCCTCGACGATGACCTCGGCCGCGAGGGTCGCGTTGGAAGCGTGTCAGACCTTGAGCGCCGACTCGGGGCCGCGGGCGGGACAGGTCGCCAGCGCCACCTCCACCGCCTCCGCCACGAAGTCTTCCACCTGCTGGGCCGCGCGGCCGGCGAGGTCGTCGGCCCGCATCGCCGCGGCGATGTTGACGCCCTGGAAGAGCGGGTCGGCCGCGAGCCGCTGCGGCAGGTCGTTGGCGTGGCCCTCGCGGATTCGCGCGGTGGCGGCGTGGCTGTGGGTGCGGAGCGCCTCGTGGAGCGTCTGCCGATCGCCGCCGGCCGTCGTCGCCGCCATCAGGATTTTCTCGCTCGCGAGGAAGGGGAGGTGGGCCTCCAGGTTCCTGCGGATGCCGCCCGGCAACACCACCAGCCCGCCGGAGATGTTGGCATAGATCACGAGCTGCGCGTCGGTCGCCAGAAACGCCTGCGGCAGCACGAGCCGCCGCGGTGCCGAGTCGTCGAGCGTCCGCTCCAGCCACTGCGTGGCGGCCGTCTGCCCGGCCGTCGCCGCCAGGCCCATCACGAACCTCGCCAGGCCGCACATCCGCTCGGCCCGCATCGGGTTGCGCTTGTAGGGCATCGCCGACGAGCCCACCTGCTCCTTTTCGAAAGGCTCCTCGAGTTCGCCCCAGGCGGCCGCGAGCCGGAGGTCGTTGCCCGCCTTGTGGGTCGATTCCGAGACGCCCGCGAGCGCCGCGCAGACCTGCGAATCGACCTTCCGCGTGTAGGTCTGGCCGGTCACCTCGTACGACGAGTGGAAGCCGAGCTTCTGGGCGACCAGTTCGTCGAGCCGGCGGACCTTCGCGTGGTCGCCGGCGAAGAGTTCCAAAAAGCTCGCCTGCGTGCCAGTGGTTCCCTTCACGCCGCGGGCCCGCAGGAGCTTGCGGCGGTGCGTGACCTCCTCCAGGTCGAGGATCAGGTCGTGGATCCAGAGGCAGAGCCGCTTGCCGATCGTGGTGGGCTGCGCGGGCTGGAGGTGCGTGCGGCCGAGGCAGACGATGTCCTTCGTTTCGATCGCCTTGGCCGAGAGCCGCTCGATGACGGTCGCGAGCCGGGCCGCGACGAGGTCGAGAGATTCTCGCATCAGGATCAGATCGACGTTGTCGGTCACGTAGGCGCTCGTGGCGCCGAGGTGGATGATCGGCCGCGCCGACGGGCAGTCGTCGGCGAACGCGTGGAGGTGTGCGAACACGTCGTGCCGCATCTTCCGCTCGTACTCGGCCGCCTTGGCGAAGTCGATCGGTGCCAGATGGGCCCGCATCTCCGCAAGCTGGCCCTGGGAGATCGGCAGGCCGAGTTCGGCCTCGGCCTCGGCGAGCGCCAGCCAGGTCTTCCGCCAGAGCATGTAGCGGTGGTTGTCGCTCCAGAGCCTGGTCATCTCGGCCGACGCATACCGCGAGGCGAGCGGGTTGTCCCAGAGGTCGCGGGGATCGGGATGCTGGTCGGTGTTCACGCGCGGGCTCCGGTCGGACGCGAGGCCGGGGACGAACCGCGGCCGGCGGACTCGCCGCCGCGTGCCATCTTGCAGAACAGCCGTTCGAGTGCCAGCCTCGCGCGCAGGCCCCGGGAAGCCTCCCCCTTGAGCGCGAGATCGAGGTCGAGCAGCCAGACCGGCAGCCGCCGGGCCCGTCGCGGGCCGAGCTGCTGGAGCGACTCCTTCGCCTGCGTCATCGCCTTGGGCCACGCCGCCACGCCCGCGTCGCGAAGCGCCTGCTCGATGCCCGCGGGGCGGCCCGCGCCGGCCGGCAGCGCCAGCAGCCGCGCCGCCGTGGAGAGGCGGCGAAGCACCGACGCGATCTGGGCGGCGATGCCGATGGGATTCTCGCCCGAATCCAGCAGGTCGGCGAGTTCGCGAAGGGCGCGCTTGGTGTCGCCGCCTGCCGCCGCATCGACCATGCCCCAGGCGGTACGCTCCTGCGGCGAACCGACGAAGTCGTCGATGGCTTCGGGCGGGATCGCCTTTTTCTTGTCCTGTGGATCGGTCGCAGCGGCCAGTCGCGCAAGTGCCTGGTCGATCTGGCCGAGGTTGCCGCCGAGCCGCTCGAGCAGCCGCTGCGCCGTGGTGGCTGCGAGCGTGATGCCATGCCGCGACGTTGCCCACTTCCGAATCCAGCCGCCGAGGTCGGCCTTCGCGGGGAGCGACGTGTCGATCGCGAGGCCCTGCTTTGCCACCGCCTTCGCGAGACGGGTGTTCGAAGGGAAGCTCTTCACCTCCAGGATCACCAGGCCGCGGCGGCCGCGGTCGGAGGTGGCGATCGTCTCCAGTCGGTCGCGGGCCGCGGTCACGAAGGCGTCGGCCTGCCGCACGACGGCGGCCCGGCTGGCGGTGGCGAACATCGGGATCGTCGCCGCCTCGTCAAACACGTCGCGTGGGTCGAGCTCCCCACCGCCGTCAAACTCCCGCCAGGCCCAGGCCCGGTCGGCTTCGTCGGGGCAGAGCCGCCCGCGGAAGAGATCGAGCATGTGGAGCACGAGAAACGGCTCGTCGCCGTGCAGCACGACCAGCGAGGGCTCGCCGAGATGCCACTCGTCGGGTGCGGCGAGGATGTCGAGCGCGGATGCGGTGCCGGCCACGGGCGTCTCGCGAACGAGCGGAACGGACGTTCCGCACCCCGCGGAACGCCGCGAGTGTAGTGGGCGGGAGCGTGACGCGCCAGCCGCCGCGGCTCAGGGGGCCGTGGGGAGCGGTCGGAGGCCGCCAAGCCGGCCGCCAAACCGCGGCGCTGCGATCGAGATCTCGTCGGGCGAGGTCGCCGCCCCGAGGTTGCCGGCAAGGTCGGTCGCCTCGGCGCGGATGTGAACCTTCGCGGGCACGGACTTGTCGGGAGCCCAGCGGTGCTCTCCCTGATTGTCGATGCCGTCGGTGATGGTGGCCCAGGGGCCGTCGGCATTGGGCGAGTAGAGCAGGCGGACCGCCCGCGGCGCGATCAGCGGGTCGCGGACGACATAGCGGATCACGAGCGCACCCGACGGCGTCGATTCATCGCGGCTGATCGCCACCAGTTCCACCTGCGGCGGGTCTTCGTCAACGCCCACCCAGGCATCGGGTGCCGCGCCCGAGCGGGGCCCGCCGTCGTCGGCCGCGTCGGCCACCATCTCCAGCCGCACGCCGTAAAGGCCCGACGCCGGGAGCGTGACGTCGATCGGGCTGCGGCCGTCGTTGTCGACCGCCGACCGCTGCCAGGTGACGCCGCCGTCCTGCGTGGTCCAGAGTTCGGCGCGGAGCTGGCCGGTCGCCGGCCGGGTGGAGGGGACGTCGTAGTCCCAGGCAAACCGCCGCGACTTCGTGAGCTGGAGCGGGCGGCCGCGGTATTCGAGCGAGTTGCCCGTCGCCGACTGGGCGATGCCGGTGTCACCGAGCGGCTGTCGCTGCGGTGCGGGGCGTGGGCCCGCCTGTGGCAGGAGGCCCGCCGCCGAACTGTTGGCAGGACGGACGAGCACGCTCCGCCCTGGTCCGGCGGCTGCTGGCGGCGGTGTGGCAGGTTGGCCGTCGGACCAGGTGCCGGCAGATTCGGCCGCCCAGCCGCGGTGGGTGTCGGCCGGTCCGGTCGCCGTGGCGGCGGGACCCTGCATCGCCAGCCCCTGAACAGCGGAACCCGGGATCGATGTCATCGCCGGCGACTGGGCCGCATCGGCGAACGGCTGATCGGGGAGCGCCGGCACGCCGATCTCCTTGGCAAGTGCCGCCTGATCCACGCCCGGATCGGTCGGCTCGAGCGTGAACTGCTTGGTCGCCTGGTTGCCGGACGAGTCGGTGATCGCGATCCGCACCGTCAGCGTGGTCACCTTCTCACCGGCCCACCAGATCTCCTCTCCGACGAGGTGGGCGGGCGATTCGCGGGCCAGCACGGCCTGGGCGGCCACCGACTTCCAGCCGTTGTCGCCCGGGCCACGGTATTCGACCTTCAGCGACTCGAGTTTCAGGGAATCGTCGGCGGCGGCATATCGGCAGACGATCTCGCCGTCGGCGCCCTTCCAGACGCGGCCGGCGAGCCTGGGCCCGGCGGCATCGACCAGCACGCGGATATCGGGCCCCTCGCCGCCGCGAGATCGGCCCTTCTTATCCACCGCGCGGAGGCGGAACCAGTATTCGCCGTCGGTCTCGGCACGGTAGTTGAACGAGGTGGCGGTGGGGGCGGCCTCCCCGGCTGCCTGCCAGCTGACGCCCATGTCGGTCGAGACGTTGAGCACCACCTTCTGCGGTGCCGCCTCGGCATCCGGGTCTTCCGATTTCGGGATCCGAAACGGGATCGCGAACGTGCGGTGCTTCGTCCGCACGAGCTCGGGCAGGCCCGGCTGGCCAGCCGGCTGGGCGAGCGCCGGAACGCCGAGACAGATGGCGATCGCGGCGGCGGCAACCCGCAGCCACATGCCCCGACGCGTTGCGTCGGATGATCGCCAGACCTTGAGCAAGACCCTCATGGGATCAGTGATCGGCACCTGTCCGCCGGAAAAGTCAACTTTTTCGGCGCAGACGGCTGAATCGGAGTTCGCGGAGGCCGCCGGGGCGCCTCGCTGCCCGTGGGTTTGGGAAAGATGCGGGGCCCGTGGGGCGTGGGTGGATTTCTCTGGACCCAGGTCACTCCCGACCGGCATAATCGCGCCGACAGGCCTCGCATCGAGTCCGGATCCATGCCTCGGTGTCGTGGGTGTTCCCGCACCAGGTGTTCGGGGCTGGATCGAGTGCCCATGGGAGCCCATGACCGTGAATGCGTTCATCGTCAGTGCCGCCCTGCTGGCCCTGGTGGTGGCCGCAGGGGTGGCCGCGATCGTCGCGATCCGTTCCCGCATGCGGGGCGATGACGATCAGGCAACCTGGGAAAGAAAGCTGGCCGATTACAAGAATCTCCGCGACGAGGGTGTGCTGAGCGAAGAGGAATACCGAAACATAAGAACACTCGTCGAGCCGCGCACCCGGTTCGGCGCGCCCGCGCCGGGCGGACGGCACCCGCCGTCCGTCGATGCTGCCGGGCTGGAGCATGGGAGGGACTGATCTGATGCCATCCGGGAAAGACGTCGGCGGACTGGGGCGCCGGGGCGCTGGCGGAACGACCAAGAAGAACGCCTTCTGTTCGTTCTGCCGCAAGAGCTACCGCGACGTCGGGCCGCTCGTGGAGGGCCCGGGCGACGTCTACATCTGTGGCGAGTGCATCGAGCTCTGTCAGTCGATTCTCGATCAGGAGAAGAAGCGACGGGGCACCAGCAAGCAGCTCTTCACGGCGATCCCCTCGCCCCGCGAGATCGTTTCGCACCTCGACCAGTACGTGATCGGGCAGCATCATGCCAAGCGGGTGCTCGCCGTCGCGGTGCACAGCCACTACAAGCGGCTCAATCTCGGCCGCGAGGCGGGCGACGTCGAGGTGGACAAGTCGAACATCCTGCTGCTCGGTCCGACCGGCTGCGGCAAGACGCTGCTGGCCCGCACGCTCGCCCGGATCCTCGACGTGCCGTTCGCGATCGGCGACGCCACCACGCTCACCGAGGCGGGCTATGTGGGCGAAGACGTGGAGAACCTGCTTCTCAAGCTGCTCAACGCGGCCGACTTCGACATCGAGGCCGCTCAGCGGGGCGTGCTCTACATCGACGAGATCGACAAGATCGGCAAGACGAGCCAGAACGTCTCGATCACCCGCGACGTCTCGGGAGAGGGCGTGCAGCAGGCGCTCCTCAAGATGCTCGAGGGAACGGTCGCCAACGTGCCGCCGCAGGGGGGCCGCAAGCACCCGGAGCAGCAGTACATCCAGATCGACACCTCGAACATCCTCTTCATCTGCGGCGGCACGTTCGTCGGGATCGAGAAGATCATCGGCAAGCGGCTCGGCAAGAAGACGATCGGCTTCGGCCAGCACACGGGCCTCCGCCACGACGCCGACCTTGCCGAACTCCTGCCGCACGTCGACTCCGACGACATTCTGGAGTTTGGCCTGATTCCCGAGCTCGTGGGCCGATTGCCCGTGATCTCGTCGCTCCAGCCGCTCGACGAGAAGGCCCTCGTCAATGTGCTCAAGGATCCGAAGAACGCGCTGGTGAAGCAGTATCAGAAGATGTTCAGCCTCGAGAGCTGCAACCTCGAGTTCACCGACGAGGCGCTCGTGGCCATCGCCCGCAAGGCGATGAAGAAGGAAACCGGCGCCCGCGGACTGCGGAGCATCATGGAAGACGTGATGCTCGACATCATGTTCGACCTCCCCGAAAACCAGGGGGCGACCTACCTGATCAACGAGCGGAACGTCGAGGGCACCGAGCCGGTGCTCCCGGTTCGCGAGGCCCGCACGAAGAGCGCGTGACGCGGTTCCCCGTAGCACATGGTTTCCACGTAGCACAGGTGTTCAACCTGTGGCACAGCGTTAACCCGTAGCGCAGGTTTTCAACCTGCGATGTGCCAGCTCGGGCCTGCTGGTGCCGGTTGAAAACCTGCACCTACGAATGCGGCCCACGGAGCGCGGTGCACAACGCGAGCCCGTAGCACAGGTTTTCAACCTGTGCACATCCCCTCACGCCGAACGCCGCTCAGTGGCGGCGTCGAGCACCGGGAGGCGGATCGTCATCGCCGTGCCCCGGCCTGGGGCGCTCTCCACGCGAATCCGGCCGCGGTGGGCCTCGATGATCTCGCGGCAGGAGGCGAGCCCCATGCCGCTGCCTCCCTTGCCGGTCTCGTCGGGGCCCGCCTTCGTGGTGAAGTGGGGCTCGAAGATCCGCCGCATCACGTCTGGGGCCATGCCGCTGCCGGTGTCGCGGACCATCACATCGACGAACCCACTCGCCTCGTCGTGCGCGAGCCTGAGGATCAGCCGGCCCCCGGTCGGCATGGCCTGTCGGGCGTTGACCATCAGGTTGAGGAGCACCTGCTGCAGCTGGCCGGGGTTCGCCGACACCCGCGGGACCGGTGCAAACTCCCGCTCCACCTGCACCCTGTATTTCATCATTTCCCGTTCGAGCAGCACGAGCACGTCTTCCACGAGCACGGTCAGGTCCACCGGCTCGAAGCGCGTGGACCGATTTCGCGACATCGACAGCACGCTGGCCGTGATTTTTGCCGCCCGCGTGCCCGCCGAGAGGATTCGCTCCAGGGCCTTGTCGCGGGTCGCCTGATCGCGATGCCTGAGGCCCATGCGGGCGTAGTTGAGGATCGTGGTCAGGGCGTTGTTGAACTCATGGGTGGTGGTGCCGAGCAGCTCGCCGAGGCTTCCCTGCTTGCGGGCGTCGAGGAGTTGGCCGCGGAGGGTGGCGAGTTCCGCGGCGTGGCGGGCCCGCGTCGCCTCGAGTTCCCGGCGGAGGCGGGCAGCCTCGGCATCGACGGCGGGCTGCATGGGAAGGGGCTGACGCAGGGGGGGCGTGGGCTTTGGAGCCTCGCGGCTGGCCGCGGGGTGGACGACGATGAGCCCGCGACAGGAAGGCTCCGCCTCCCCTTCGCCACTCTGGTCTCCGCTCTGATTGCCCTCGGTCATCGATGATTCCGCCTGGGCCGGCCCGGCCGGCAAGGTCCCCGCATCGCGCAGGCTCGGGGTGATCGGGAGCCTTTTCCCCGTTCGCCCTGCCCAAATCCCATCCCCGCAAGGACTTGCGTCCTCTTGGCTGGTATCGTCGGCGGTTCGCAAAGGCCTATACAATTGGTTGCGGCGAGCCGTTCGGGTTCCTCGACCGTTCAAGGTTCCGTAGTCCGCCCGGCGAGCCTCTCACGATTCAGGACGTCATGACACCCTCCAGTCGCCCCCGTCGCCCGGCCGGCCACTCCGGCATGACGCTGATCGAGTTGCTCGTGGTGATCTCCATCATCGGGCTCATGCTCGGCATGCTCCTCCCCGCCGTGCAGAGCGTCCGGGAAGGGGCCCGTCGCACGCAGTGCAAGAGCAACCTCAAGCAGATCGGCCTGGCGCTCACGATGTTCATGGACCGCAAGACGAAAGGCCGGTTTCCGGTCGCGGCCGGTCTGCCGAGTTCCGAAATCCTGCTCCGCTGGCCGACTGAACCGATTCGGCCGAGCATCGCCTCGGCCCTGGGGCCCTACATGGAAAACAGCCGCGCGGCGTTCCGCTGCCCGTCCGATTCGGTGTATTTCGAACGGGATCCCGGCTCCGCGTACGGGCAGGAGATCCAGCAGAAGCTCGCCCAGATTCCCACGGCCCAGCGGCCCGCGGAATACAAGGACGTGCCCTACGAGGGCACGAGCTACGAGTATCCGACTCGCCGCCTGCTGGTCACGACCGGCACAGAGAGCGGCATGAAGGGCAAGACACGGGAGGAGGCGCTGACCTCGAGCCGTTCCGGCAGCAATCTTGCCTCGTCGAAACTCTGGGTGCTCTACGAGCTCGGGCCCTTCCACATGACCGGCTTTGCAGGGCTGTTCAACTCCGACGACGTCGCGGCCAACCAGACGGACGATCCGAACTGGTCGCCCCCCGAGGGCTCGCGAAACTTCCTGTATTTCGACGGCCACGTTGATAATCTCTGAGTTTCTTCCTGCCTGTCGCGTCATGATCCGGAGATCCGCCTGATGAGCAATGCAGCCGTTCGTTCCTCCAGGGCTGCCCAGGGGCCGTCGCGATCCGACGACAAGCCGGCCTGGGGCTTCTGGCTCGCCGTGCTGGCCGGAATCGCGGTGCTGGCGGTGCTCGTCGCGTGGCTCCTCGGGTGGATCAGTTTCGGCACCGATCCGCGGGTCGCCGAGATCCAGAAGATGCAGGAGGAGGCCCGCACGCAGTTCGCCGAGGGAGGAGGCCCGCGAACCGTGGCCGAGGCCACGGCGGCCGTCACGGCGATGAACACCATTCGCGCGAAGGTCGAGGCGCTTCCGCCGCATCTCCGACCCCAGGTCGAGCGGCAGGGGAGTTCCGTGTTTCGCACCGCCATGCGGGCGCGGATCGATTCCTACTTCACGGCACCGCCCGAGAAGCGGAAAGCGGAACTCGACCGGCAGATCGATCAGGAGGAGATGATGCGGAAGGCCTTCGAGGCCGGCCGCGCGGTCGCCGGCATGTTTGGCGGCGGGCAGCAAGCAGGCCAGGGCGGCGCGGGTCCGGGCGGCGCCGCGCCGGGTGGTCAGCAGGCGGGTGGTCAGCAGGCGGGTGGTAGTCGGCCGAGTGGTGGCGGCCCTCCGCAGGGCGGCTCCGAGGAAGATCGCAATCGCTGGCGGAAGTCGATGATCGATTCCACGACACCTGAGCAGCGGTCGCGGTACGTGGAATACCGGCGGGCGATGGATGAGCGTCGCGAGCAGCGCGGGCTGCCGACCTGGGGACGGTAGCGCAGTGGCTGACACGCTCGGCCTGCTCGAGGAGGCTCGGCAGCTCGCCACGGACCTCGGCTACCGCGTCCGTGAGGAAGCCCTTGGCGAACTGCCCGGAGGGCTGTGCACGATTGGCGGGGTCCGGCACGTGATCCTCAATCTCGAACACACCGCCGCCGAACGTCTCGACCTGCTGCTGGCGACGATCGGTGGCGATCCTGGAATCGTCGCCGAGCCGAAGAGCCGGCTTCTCGAGGCGCGGCTCACAAAAATCGCCCGCGGCGAGGCGGCCGACTGAT
>JAGWWA010000078.1 GCA_018970605.1 Planctomycetota bacterium
CGGCTCGGGGGCGGCAAAAGTCTCGTCGCCGGGGCGAGGATACGCCCAAGGCTCCTCGAGCGTTCGCCGACCCCCTCGCCTACCCGCTCAGGATTTCCAACTCATCGCTACAGCTAGAGGAGATGCGCTCTAATACGCGTCACACGTGATCCTCGCGCGTTGTTCCACGGAACCCTCAAAGCCCGGAGCGGAAGCGACGAGAACGGCTCCGCGGATCCGCACGGGTCGCTCGCCGCCGCCACGCGTGATCCCCTCGCTCCCGCTCGGGGCTTCCTGACGGTGTGACACCGCCGCAGGAACGCCTCAGGATCACGTGTGACGCGTATCAGTGGCACAGGTTGTCAACCCGTACCCCAGTGTCAACCGACCACGTCGGAGCGGATCGCTCGGACGCGCTGGACGACGTCGCGAATGTCATCCGGCTGCGCGCCGGCCTCGTGGAGCGTCTCCAGCAGATGCTGCAGGAACGCGTGAAAGTGCTTCGCCGTGATGCCGAGGCCGGCATGGACCTCCTTGAGCTGTCGGCCGGTGGAGCGATGCGGACCGTCGAGGGCCGCGGCGAAGAACTCCTCCTGCATCCGCAGGAGCTTGTCCATCGAAGCCTCGATAAAGAAAAGAACGGCTTCAGCGCGGGATCGGCCAGCACCTTCCCGTAGAAGGCGACGAGCAGTTTCTTGACGCCGGCCTCACCCCCGAGCCGCTGGTAGAGCGTGGGCGTGGGTTCCATCAGGCTGCGCCCGCCGGCATCAGAGGATGCCGCCGTGGGTCCGCCAAGGCGTCATGTGCGACGGCTGGTCGAGGAACCAGATCCGCTCCCACTCGTCGGTGATCGCCCGGAGGTCTTCCGACGTGTAGATGAGTTGCTGGGCCCGACGCACGGGATCGCCGGAATAGATCGGGATGAGGCAGCCCGTGTTCGTCGCCAGCAGCGCCGCGGCACACACCAGCCAGACAGCCTTCCTCATCGCATGGTCCTCCTGACCCTCGCGTGAATCATCACTGATTCGGCTCGCATGCCGGTTCGCCCGAGGGTTCCGTTCGCTCGTCGCGGCGGGTGTACCCGATCGAATCCGATGGTGCGAGGTTGACTCGAACAACTCCTCCGGCCCGGGGGCCGGCTGCCTTACCCGTCCTCCCCAGTCTTCGCCTGTTCTTGGCTCGGCTGGTTCGGCTCGTCGTCGAGCGGCGTCGGGGACTCGGACGTCGGAAGCGGCTCCTCCGCCTTCCTTCGATCCATTTCCCTGACCCGCGCCTCCATCTCCTTGCCCGGCTTGAACGTGACCACGCTCTTGGCCTGCACTGGCACCCGCTCTCCCGTCCGGGGATTGCGAGCCACCCGAGCATCCCGTCGCTTGATCTGGAAGACCCCGAAGTTTCTGAGCTCGATCCGACCCTCCTGAACGAGCGTTTCGATCAACGCATCGAACGTTTTTTGGACCAGTTCCTTGGTGCGGAGCTGGGGCAGGTCGAGCTGTTCGGCGATCGTCCGGACGATGTCTTTCTTGGTCACGGCTCCGACGCTCCGACCGCGTTTTCGCCGGCTCTGCCCGATGGCGAGAGCCGCCGAAAAAGAGGAGGAAAAATCGTCGCAAGCCTAGGCCTGACAAGCACTAATGTCAACCGAGTGCCACGCTGGCACACCGGCACACGAGCCCTTGTTCACTCAAGGTATCGGCCGCACAACCGGCAAACTTCACACAATCGGCACGCATTCGGGGCGTGCCAACGGCCTGCCGACGACCGGGCGGGCCTGTGGGGCTGGGGTGTTGCGGCTGTCTTGGGACACTGCGGAAACCCACTACACTCGGTCGCGGCAGCGCCGGCCCCCCGCGCCGCCTGGCCGCCCCTGCCCCGTGCCCGCGTCGCTCCCATGCCGTCTCCCTCTGGGACAACCACGCCTCCCGACCTCGCCGTGGCCCTCGGCCGCCTGCGGCTTCCCAATCCGATCCTCGTGGCATCGGGCACGTTCGGGTATGGCCGCGAGATGGCGGGGATCGTCGATCTCGCGCGGCTTGGCGGCATCGTGCCCAAGACGATCACGCCGCTGCCCCGCCAGGGGAACGTCCCGTGGCGAACGGTCGAGACCGCGGCTGGGCTGCTGAACTCGATCGGCCTCGACAACGACGGCGTCGATGCCTTCCTGGCGAACCAACTGCCATGGCTGCTCCGCTGCGGGGCGCCGGTGGTCGTGAGCATCGCGGCCGCGACGATCGACGAGTTCGTCACCCTCGCCGCCCGCCTCGACGAGGTGCCGGGCATTGCGGCCGTCGAACTCAACGTCTCGTGCCCGAACGTCAGTCACGGCGTCGACATGGGGAGCGATGCGGAACTCTGCCGCCGCGTGGTGGCTGGGGTCCGCGGCGCGACATCGCGGCCCGTGCTCGCCAAGCTCACCCCCAACGTCACCGACATCGCCGCGATCGCCCGGGGCGCGCAGGACGGCGGTGCCGACGCGGTCACCGTGATCAACACCTGCCAGGGCATGGCGGTCGACTGGCGGCGGCGGCGGCCGCTGCTGGGCAACGTGATCGGGGGCCTGAGCGGCCCGGCGATCAAGCCGATCGCCCTGCGATGCGTCCACCAGATTCGCCGCGCCGTCGACATCCCGATCGTCGGCGTCGGCGGCATCATGACGATCGACGATTGCATGGAGTTTTTTGTGACTGGCGCCTCGGCCGTCCAGATCGGCACCGCCAGCTTCGCGGAGCCCGTGGTGTCGGCCCGGCTGCTCGACGAACTCCCCGCGGCGGTGGCGGCCCTCGGGGCCTCGAGCCTCGGCGAGATCGTCGGCACCCTGCACCTTCCCGTCCCCTCGACCTGTTCCCCCGCGAGCCCCTCGCATGCCTCCTGAAGCACCGCGCCGCCCCACCCGCGCCCTCTCCGGGATCCAGCCCACCGGCCGGTTCCACTGGGGCAACTACTTCGGCGCGATCCGGCAATACATCGATCTCCAGCCCTCGGCGACGGCGGACGCCCGCGGCGCGCACCAGGCCGCCGACGAGGCCTACTACTTCATCGCCGACCTCCATGCGCTCACGACCGTCCGCGATCCAGAACGGCTGCGGTCGCTGGTCCACGCGGCTGCGGTCGATCTCGTGGCCCTTGGCCTCGATCCAGAACAAGCGGTGCTGTTCGTGCAGTCGGACGTGCCGGAGGTGACGGAACTCACCTGGCTGCTGATGACCGTGACGCCGATGGGGCTGCTGGAGCGGTGCCATGCCTTCAAGGACAAGAAGAACCGCGGGCTGCCCGCCGACGCCGGCCTGTTCACCTATCCGGTGCTGATGGCGGCCGACATCCTCGCCTACGATGCCACCGTCGTGCCGGTCGGGGAGGATCAGGTGCAGCACATCGAGGTCTGTCGCGACCTCGCCGGCACGTTCAACCACCTCTACGGCGACGTGTTTACGCTCCCCAAGCCGCGGCTCGTCGAAGGAGGTGCCAAGGTGCCCGGCACCGACGGCCAGAAGATGAGCAAGAGCTATGAAAACACGATCGAGGTCTTCGAGGATCTCGCCGCCCAGAAGAAGAAGATCATGCGAATCACCACCGATTCGCGGCCGATGGAAGAGCCGAAGGATCCCGCGGGGGATCACCTCTTCGAACTCTTCGCGCTCATGGCCCCCGAGGCAGAGCGGACGAAGATGGCCGACCTCTACCGCCGTGGCGGTTTCGGCTACGGCGAGGTGAAGAAGGCGCTCGTCGAGGCCGCGGCGGCCTTCTTTGCCGACGCCCGGGCGCGGCGTGCGGAACTGGAGTCGGACCCTGCCCGCATCGAGGCGATCCTCGCAGCCGGCGCCGCCAAGGCCCGCGCCAAGGCTGGGGAAGTGCTCGGACGGGCGCGGCGGGCATGCGGCCTCACCCGGGGAGAGACAGTGGCTGGCAGCGGGAAGGGCGAGCGGGCATGAACGTCCTCGGCATCGGCACCGACATCACCGAGGTGCTCCGCATCGCGCAGATGATCGAGCGGCATGGCGAACTCTTCGTGGAACGCGTCTACACGCCCGCCGAGATCGAATACTGCCGGGCCCGCACGATGGCCACGCAGCACTTTGCAGGCCGCTGGGCGGCCAAGGAGGCGGTGCTCAAGGCCCTCGGCACCGGCTGGCGGCGGGGCATCAGCTGGCGGGATGTGGAAGTGACCAACGGTGCCAGCGGCCGGCCGCAGGCGCTGCTCCGCGGTGGGGCCGGAGAAATGGCCGAGAAGATGGGAATCCGCTGCATCCTCGTGAGCATCTCGCACTGCCGGTCCCATGCCACGGCCTATGCAGTCGCCCTCGACGAGACGCCGAGCACGTTCGGAAGCGAAATGCCCTGGGTGTGAGGGGTGCGCACGCCGCCGAGGCACCCGGCGGCCCATGCCCGTCGCCGGACGCTCGCTGCGGGCTCGGCCCTCCGCTCGCTCGGTGCTGACTCGCTTCGCCATCCTGGCTGTACTCGTCAGCAAACGCCGGCTCTCGGGCACGGGCAGCCGCCTGCCCGGCTCCCTCATGATCGGGTGAGAAAACAAAAACGACCGACGGTCCGTCAGCCCTCGAACTTCTGGAGTTCGGCGACGCCGCCTTCCATCGTGAGCTGCGAGAGCGGCGTGCCCTCGGGGACCGGCGTCACGCCGTCACGACGGGTGAGCGAGAGCTTCGTCTGGCCGCTGAGGTGGGATTTCAGGTCCTTCTCGAACGCCTTCTGACGGTCCTCGGCGAGTTTCGTGAAGGCCTCGCGACCCCGGCACTTCGGAAACGCGCGGCAGCCGAGCCACGGGCCCCGTTTGCCGTCGCGGAGATTCATCAGGTCGCCGCACTTCGGGCAGGCGATGTCGGTGACCAGCGGCGGCGGAGACGGAAACTTGAGGTTGCCCTTGCGATCGAGGTTGAGAATGAACGGGGGCGGCTCGGCAGCGGCCTCGGCCGCCTTCTTGCCCCGCGGCTTCGGCGGCCGCGGCTTGTCCTCCACGAGGAAGTCGCCGAAGCGGCCGGTCCGCTTCACCATCGGCACGCCCGCCGGGGAGAGAAGATCGATCTGCTCCGGGAGCAGCGGCCGCCGCTGGCGGTCCACCGGCATCGCGAAACTGCACGCCGGCCGCTCCTTCGGCTTGGCCTTCTTTTTCGCCTTCTTGGCCTTGCCCTTGCCGGTCGCGGCCGGAGCCTCGGCCGGCTCGTCGATGATCTTCTCGTTGTAGCCCGAGCAGGAGAGAAACTCTCCCTTGCCGCCGAGCCGGTATTCCAGCCGTCGGCCGCACTCGGGGCAGGCGTAGGGGGACGGGTCCGACTTGGCCTTCTCGTGCTCCTGCTCCATCGCCTCGTCGAGTTTCGGCGCGAGTTCGCCGTGAAACTCGTGGAGCATGTCGGTCCACTTCTTCGTGCCCTGCGCCACCTGGTCGAGTTCCCGCTCGATCTCCCGCGTGTAGCCGATCTCGATGAACTGGTCGCGGAAGCCCCGCTTCAGAAAGCCGGTCACCGCCTCGCCGATCGCCGTGGCCTGGAACCGACGGTCCTGCTGGGTCACGTAGCCGCGGTTCTCGATCACGTTGATGATGCTGGCGTAGGTGGAGGGGCGGCCGATTCCCTCCTCCTCCATTTTTTTGACGAGCGTGGCCTCGGTGTACCGCGGCGGCGGCGACTGGAACTTCTGCCGCGGCTCGATGTCGAAGGGGGCGAGCACCGCCCCCTTGGCGAAGTCGGGAAGCACCTGGTCGCCGTCGTCCCGCGGCGTGCCACTGATCCGATAGAAGCCGTCGAAGCGGAGCACGCGGCCGTGAGCCTTGAAGACGGCCCCCGTGTCGCGGTCGCTCCGCCGCATGCGGACGCTCGTCGAATCCCACTCGGCGTCGGTCGACTGGCAGGCCACGAAGCACTGCCAGATCAGCCGGTAGAGCTTGAGTTGCTCGTCGGTGAGCGCGGCGGCGATGCGGTCGGGCTCCCGGGAGGCGTCGGTCGGCCGGATCGCCTCGTGAGCCTCCTGGGCGCTCTCGTTGGAACTCGAATACATCCGCGGCTTCTCGGGCACATACGCCGCTCCATGCCGCTCCTCGAGATAGCGGCGGGCCATGTCGATCGCCTCGCGGGAGAGATTCGTCGAGTCCGTCCGCATGTAGGTGATCAGGCCCACGCGGCCCTCGTCGGGCAGGTCGATGCCCTCGTAGAGCTGCTGGGCGATCCGCATCGTGCGGTCGGTGGACATGCCGAGGCGGCTCGAGGCGGCCTGCTGCAGGGTGCTCGTGATGAACGGAGGATAGGGCTTCGATCGCGTCCGCGTGACATCGATCGACTCCACCGTGTAACGGGCCTGCGGATCGGGCCGACCGGTGAGCCGGATGATGTTCTTGCCGCGTCCCTTCCCGGATTCATCGGTCTCGCGGACGACGTCGATGTCGAGCAGGCCGGCCGCCTCGGCGGCGGCTCGGACGGTGCCCGCGAGATCGACCGTCGACTCCTTCTCCGCCTCGATCTTCAGCGACTTCCCACCGACCTCCACGAGGTCGCAGGCGAGCGAACGGTGATCGGCGAGCCAGGCCATCCGGTCGCGGACCAGCGGCGGACGGCCGCGGTCGTCGCGCTTCGCCATGAAATCCGACCAGTCGCCATGGAGGCCGGCCGCGGCCGCCACGTCGAAGGTCATCCCCCCGGAGATCTCCCACGACTCCGCCGGCGTGAACTCGCGGATCTCCAGTTCCCGATCGACCACGATCCGCGTGGCCACGCTCTGCACGCGGCCGGCCGAGAGGCCGCCAGCGACCTTCTTCCAGAGGATCGGTGAAACCTGGTAGCCGACGATCCGGTCGACGATCCGCCGGGCCTGCTGGGCCTCCACGCGGGGCATATTGATGGCCCGCGGCGACTGGAAGGCCCGCTGCACCTCCGACTTCGTGATCGCGTCGAACGTCACCCGCTTGGCCCGATCCGGGTCGACCCCGAGCACCTGCGTGAGGTGCCAGGCGATCGCCTCCCCTTCGCGGTCCAAGTCGGTCGCGAACCAGATGTCACTGGCTCCCTTGGCCAGCTTCCGCAGCTCCGTGACCGTGCGGGCCTTGTCGCTGTCGATTTCGTAGGTGGGAGCGAAGTCGTGGTCCATGTCCACCCCCGGCACCGGCTGCTTCGAGCCCTTGGCCGCCCGGCTGGGCAGGTCGCGGATGTGGCCGATCGAGGCCTTCACCACGAATCCCGGCCCGAGGTACTTCTCGATCGTCTTGGCCTTGGCCGGGCTCTCGACGATCACCAGCTGGTAGTCGCCCTTCGGAACACCGCCTCCCCGCGGGCTGTCACCGGCCTGACGGGCCGGACCGCGACGATTCGATCGGGCTGACGAAGACGACTTCTTGGCCATGGGGGCGGTTCACGGGGGGACGCGGTGGGGAGTCGATCATAGGGCGAAACGGGGCTTCGGGATTGGCGCAGTCAGACCCTGCGCTACAATCTTCGGCCTGCTGAGGCCCCGGGAACGCGGCCTCCAAGCGTTACCCTCCCCGCTCTTTCCTTGTCAAGCCTCGGCGGTTTCGCCGTCAGGCCACAGCCTACAGGCGGTTTCATGGCCGGATCCTTCGGTGTCTTTCGCCAGTACGAGAAGGCGGCGCTCGCCGCGCTCGCGATCATGGCGATGCTCGCATTTTTCGTCCTGCCCCCATTCCTTCAGATGGGATCCGGCGCCGGCGGAGCCGACCCGATGGCGGTGTCCTGGAACGGCGGCGGCCTTCGGGAAAGCGGCCTCCAGAGGGCCGTGATCATGCGAAAGGTGATGAACCAGTTCCTCGTGGAGACGATGGCGGCGTCGGGGCAGGATCCCTCGCGGATACGGCTGGCCGACGACGAAAAGGACGTGGTGGACACCATCCTGCTGGCAAAGGAGGCCGAGAAGAACGGGATCGTCGTCAGCAACGCCGCGATCAACCAGTTTCTGGCCGAGTGGACGAACGACCTCGTACGGCCCGAGACGTTCGACGGCATCGTCAATCAGATCGGCGGCCGGATGGGCATCTCGCAGGCGGACGTCTTCGAGGCGCTGCGGACCGTGCTCATGGCCCGCCGGATGGAATCGCTGCTGCTCGGCGGCGTCGGCTTCGACGGCGCGCCGCCAGGCTGGCGGTGGGACTATTACCGACGGCTCGAGCAAGGGGCCACCATCGAGGCGGTGCCGGTGGTCGTCGAGCAGTTCGTCGACAAACTCCCCGAGCCGGCGGAGTCCGCGCTGCGGGCCTTCTTCGAGAAATACAAGAACGATCGGCCGGCAGCCCGCAGTCCGAATCCGGGATTCCGTCAGCCGCACCGGGCTCGCTACGACTACCTCGTGGCCAAGGCGGGGACCTTCCAGGACGAGGAGAAGAAGAAGGTCACCGACGACCAGATCAAGGCCTTCTACGAGGACCGAAAGGCCGCCCTCTACAAGGCGAAGCCGGCAGGAGACCCGGCGGCGACCGACGCAAAAGCCGACGCGACGAGCACCGAGACGAAGGCGGAGCAAAATGATCAGCCTGCGGCCGGAACGCCGCCGGCCGAGGCGAAGCCGGCGGACAAGGAGGGCGCCGCCACTGGCCGCGTCCGGGCGACTGCGGTTGCCTTCCGGCAGCCGGCCGCAGCCGCGGAGGATGCGAAGACCGCCACGGCGAAGGCCGATGCCGCCGCGGCGGAAGCACCATCGACCGACACATCCGACGCCGCCGCGGCGGGTGCCGAGAAGCCTGCCGAAAAGAAGGATGATGCGACGGAGTTCGAGCCGCTCGAAAAGGTTCGCGACGACATCGTCGAGCGGTTGGCCAACGAGGGGGTCGAGAAGCGCATCGCGGCGATCTTCGACGCCGTCAAAACCGACGTGGCGAAGTACGCGGAGTCGCTGGCACTGTGGGAGGTGGCAGGCGACGGTGCCGGTCCCGCGCCGGTCGGCCCCGACATCAAGAAAATTGCCGCAACGCAGGGGCTCGAGGGGGGCACTTCCGACCTCGTCAACCCGAACCAGGCTTTCGCGGCGGGTGGCATCGGAGGGAGTTTCGAGTTTGCCGTGTCCCGTGAGTTCGGCGTTCGGCAGCAGCAGTGGATCGACATGATCTTCGGCCCCGGCGCCCAGCCGCTGCAGGCCGTGACGTCGCGTGACATCGCGGGAAATCGCTACCTCTCGTGGAAGACGGAGGATCAGCCCGAGTTCACGCCGTCGTTCCAGTCGGCCCGCGACGACGTGCTCCGCGCCTGGCGGATCGTCGAAGCCAGGCCGCTGGCCCGCAAGGCCGCCGAAGAGATCGCCGCCGAGGTGAAGGCCGGCACGTCGCTCGAGCAGATCGCGGCGGCCCGCGGGAGCCTCGAGGTGGAGAAGGTCGGCCCGTTCACGTGGCTCACGCGAGGCACCGCGCCGTTCGGATCCGCTCCCGAACTCTCGCAGCCTGACGGCCTCGCGATGCCGGGCGACGAACTGATGCGGGCGGTGTTCGACCTCGAGCCCGGCCAGACGGCCGTGGCCTTCAACGAGCCGAAGACGGTCTGCTACGTGGTCCGGCTGGTGTCGCTCGAACCCGACGACGCCCGACTGAAAGACCTGTTTCTCGCCTCCTCCGAGGATCCGCGACGCATCGCCACGGTGGCCGACGACGACATGCGGGCCGTGAACGACAGCTGGATGAAGTCGATCACGGAGCGGTATGGCGTGTCGTGGAAGCGCGACCCGCGCGGCCCGGAACTCGAATGATCGCGGTCACCGCCGCGGCTTCAGCACCACCGTCGCCAGTGGCGGGAGCGTGAGCGACACCGAGAACTCTCGGCCGTGATGTGGCCGCGGCTCGGCCGCGATCGCTCCGGCATTTCCGAGGTTCCCGCCGCCGTACCAGGCCGAGTCGCCGTTGAAGATCTCGTCGTAGACGCCGCCGTGGGGCACGCCAAGCCGGTAGCCCTCGCGGGGCACGGGTGTGAAGTTGCAGCACACGAGCGTGAAGTCGGCCGGGTCGGCGGCCCGGCGGACGAACGCCAGCACGCTGTCCTGCCAGTTGTGGCAGTCGATCCACTCGAAGCCGCGGCCGTCGAAGTCGAGTTCGTGGAGCGATTTTTCACGGCGGATCAGGCGGTTGAGGTCGGCGACGGCCCGCGACAACCCGACGTGCTTCTCCCACTGGCAGAGGTGCCACTGCAGGCTCTCGTCGAAGTTCCACTCGGCCCACTGCCCGAACTCGCCCCCCATGAAGAGGAGTTTCTTGCCGGGGTGGCACCACATGTAGGCGTAGAGCAGCCGGAGGTTCGCGAACTTCTGCCAGTCGTCGCCAGGCATCTGGCCGATGAGGGATCCCTTGCCGTGGACCACCTCATCGTGCGAGAGCGGGAGCACGAAGTTCTCGTGGAAGGCGTAGATCAGGCTGAAGGTGAGTTCGTCGTGGTGGAACTTGCGGTGCACCGGGTCGTGCCGCATGTACTTGAGCGTGTCGTTCATCCAGCCCATGTTCCACTTGAGGCTGAAGCCGAGCCCTCCCACGTATGTCGGCCGCGACACGCCGGGCCAGGCGGTCGATTCCTCGGCGATCGTCAGCGTGCCGGGAAACCGCTCGTGGACCTGGATGTTGAAGGTCTTGAGCAGGTCGATGGCTTCGAGATTCTCCCGGCCGCCGAAGCAGTTGGGCTCCCACTCGCCGTCCTTGCGGCTGTAGTCGAGGTACAGCATCGAGGCCACGGCATCCACCCGCAGCCCGTCCACGTGGTAGTGCTCGAGCCAGAAGAGCGCGCTCGAGATCAGGTAGTTGGCCACCTCGTGGCGGCCATAGTTGAAGATCATCGTGCCCCAGTCCGGATGCTCGCCCTTCCGCGCATCCTCGTGCTCGTAGAGCGCGGTGCCGTCGAACCGGCGGAGGCCGTGGCCGTCCTTGGGAAAATGGGCCGGCACCCAGTCGATGATCACGCCCACGCCCGCCCGGTGGAGGGCGTCGATCAGCGACATCAGGGCCTGCGGCGGGCCGAAACGGCTCGTGGCGGCAAACAGGCCGATCGTCTGGTAGCCCCAGCTTGCCGACAGCGGATGCTCGGTGGGGGGCAGAAACTCGACGTGCGTGAAGCCCATCTCCACGACGTAGGGCACGAGTTCCCGCTCGAGATCGGCATAGGAAAGCCAGCGGGTCGGGTCGTCGCCCGGCCGCCGCCAGCTCCCGAGGTGGACTTCATAGACGGAGAGCGGTGCCGACAGGGAGTGGCGGGCGGCCCGCGTGGCCATCCACTCGTCATCCCGCCACTGGTAGGCCGCGAGGTCGATCACCTGCGAGGCGGTTCGGGGCGGCACCTCGGCACCAAACCCGTACGGGTCGGTCCGGTCGGAATGGCCGCCGGAGGAGTGCACCCGGTACTTGTAGAGCGTGCCGACCTCGAGGCCGGGCACAAAGAGTTCCCAGATCCCGGACGGGATCCGCTTGTGCATCCGATGAGCCGCTGCGTCCCAGCCGTTGAAGTCACCGACGACGGAGACCCCGTCGGCATTCGGAGCCCAGACGGCGAAGGTCACGCCACGGACGCCGTCGTGCTCCTCGAGGTGCGCCCCGAGTTTCTCGTAGATCGTCCAGTGCCGGCCCTCGCCGAACAGGTGCAGGTCGAAGTCGGTGAGCATGGAGTGGGCTGGCTGCTGAGGGCGGGACCGTACAATCGTGACACACGGCAGGGCTTCACGCGGCGGAACTTCCGTCAGGGGACGTGGCTCCCGGTGCCGCTCGTGACGGATGCGCTGGTGGAGGAGGGTGAGGATGGGCTATGAGCGGTTCGCGCCGGTGGAACGGGCGATCGAGATCGGCGGTGACCGCTACACGTTCTGGCAACCGCCCGACCTCGACGCCCTCATCGATGTCGAGGCCTTCGAGCGGGACGAACGCATTCCCTACTGGGCCAACGTCTGGGAATCGGCCCTCGTGCTTGCCGAGGACATCGCCGCCCTCGACCCCGGCGACCGCAGCCTTCTCGAACTCGGCTGCGGCCTGGCCCTCCCCGCGATCGTGGCCTGCCGCCGCGGCTTCCGCGTGGTGGCCAGCGACTACGAGACCGACGCGCTCGAGGGCGTCCGCTACAACGCCGACCGCAACGGGGCCAAGGGCTTGGCAACGCTGCTGCTCGACTGGCGGCGGCTGCCCGACGACCTGCCGACATATGACCTCGTGGTCGCGGCCGACGTCCTCTACGAGAAGCACCACGCCGAGGCCCTGGCGGCCGTCGTCGCCCGCACGCTCGCCCCGCACGGCACGGCACTCGTGGCCGACCCCGGCCGTGCGCGGGCCGTGAACTTCGAACCCGCCGTCCGCGCCGCCGGCCTGGGGGTCGTAAAGCAGCAGCCTCGCCGCCCGCACGGCATCACCAGCGGGCCGGCGATCGACATCTATCGCGTCACGCACCCGCGGTGAACGCGTAGCGGGATGGCGATGCCGCCCGTCATCCCCTCGCTCGCGCTCGGGGCTTCCTGGATGCCGGGCGCATATGCAGCGAGGGGCTGCCCGTGCCCGGGAGCCGGGCTCGGCGGCAAGTGAAGCCACGACCAATCCGCCTGCGGCGGATCGGTGCCCGGCGAAGCGTAGCCGGCGTGCAGCGAGCGGAGGGCCGGAGCCCGCAGCGAGCGTCCGGCGACGGGGCATGGGCAGCCCCGAGCCGGGAGGTCGCGGGCGATTCACCTCTCGGGATGCTAGCACCGGGCGTGCTAGCACCCGATCTTGTGGTGGCACCCCTGCCACCACCACAAAATCCGAAAAAAACTTGCGACTGCCCTTGCGGCCGATACGTTCGCCGCCAAGCCCGACATGGATGTCGGGATGACTTTTCACGGAGGATCCTTCAACCATGGCAGCCAAACCCCTCATCGGCATCAACACCGACTACCGTTCGACCCGCAAGGAGCACGCGGCCCTCTCGTTCGTCGCCGCCGGCTACTACGACGGCATCACGGCCTCCGGTGGCATCCCGGTGATCCTGCCGCCCCTGGCCGACGAGGATGATGTCGTCCGCCTCCTCGACCTGCTCGACGGCGTGGTGATGGTGGGAGGCGCCGACCTCGACCCCCGCCGCGACGGCTACATGCCCCACCCGGCCGTCCGCCCGATGGACACCCGGCGCGAGGATTTCGACCGGATGCTCGCCAAGCACATCTGCGCCCGCCACATGCCGGTGCTCGCGATCGGCAGCGGCATGCAGCTGATCAACATCACGGAAGGGGGCACGCTGTTCCTCCACATTCCGGAAGACCTTCCGAAGGCGATTCCCCACAAGGACCCCACCGACCTGGCTCACCGGCATGCCCTCGTCGTCGAGCCGGGTTCGGCGATGGAGCGGGTGTACGGCGACGGCGAGATCCGCGTGAACAGCATGCACCACATGGCGATCGACGACGTCGCCGCGAGCTTCAAGGTGACCGCCCGGGCGCCGGACGGCGTGATCGAGGCGATCGAGAGCGCCGTCGAGAACTGGACCGCGATCGGCGTGCAGTTTCACCCCGAGGCCGAGACCGCCTCGGCGCTCGACGTGAAGATCTTCGAGGAGTTCATCATCGGCATCACGGGCGAGCAGCCGGCGGTGAAACTGGTCGCCTAGAGCGCGTCTGAGATACGTGTATCAACGGCTCGGGGGCGGCAAAAGTCTCCGCTTCGCGGTCCTTCGGATTGTCGCCGGGGCGAGGATACGCCCAAGGCTCCTCGAGCGTTCGCCGACCCCC
>JAGWWA010000158.1 GCA_018970605.1 Planctomycetota bacterium
GCCCACGGGTCGCTCGGCACCGAGAAGTTGACGAGGCCGGTCTCGACGATCGGATTGACCACGATCACCTTCCCGCCGCGGCGGCGGACCATCATCAGCGTCCGCATAAGCCGCGGGTGGTTGCTCGCCGGATTGCCCCCGATCAGGAACACACAGTCGGCGTTCTCCATGTCGTCGAGCGCGATCGTGCCGGCGCTCGTACCGATCACGCTCGTAAGCCCCACGCCACTGGCCTGGTGGCAGTAATAGGAACAGTTGTTGACGTGGTTGGTGCCGTAGAGCCGGGCAAGAAGCTGGAGCAGGAAGCCGGCTTCGTTGCTCGAGCGGCCGCTGAAGTAGAAGAACGACTCCGCCGGCTTCGTCGCCTTGAGCTTCGCAGTGATTCGCTCCATCGCCTCGGCCCAGTCGATCGGCCGGTAGTGCTGGGAACCCCTCTCCAGGATCACCGGCTGAACGAGCCGGCCGGCGTGCTCCATCTGATGCGGTGAAAACGCCCGCAGCTGCGGCAGGGAATACGTCTCGAAGAACGAGGGCTTCACGCCCCCCTGCATGTCGGCCACCATCGCCTGAAACGACTTCTTGCAGACCTCGGGAAAGTGGCCCGCCTCGTTGACCATGCCGCCGGCCTGGCCGCCCATGCCGAGAGCGCAGGTCTTGCAGGCGTTCTTCGACCGCATCGCCTTCCAGAAGGCGAAGAGCCCGCCGGCGTCGCGGGACTTCTTCAGCGTGTACATGACCGCTCGAAAGCCGCCGCCGGTGGTCACCCGGCCAAAGAACCTCCCCATCGTGTGGCTCCTCCGATGCCGGCCGTTGATGCCGGCTGCGGCACAGTTGTCGGTCAGTTGCCGGCGGCGACCGGCGGGTCGAGCAGCTGAATCTCGACCTTCCGGAACTCCACGGGATGGCTCTCCGACTGCAGCGAGATCGTGCCGCCGGACAGCTGTTTGTCGCCATGCTTGGCGGCGAGGGCCTCCTTGGCACGCGCGTCCTTCGGATCGAGTTGCGGCTGCTCGTATTCCAGCACGGTCTCGCCGTCGATGATGTGGCGGATTTTCGCGTTGCCGTCCACCTCGATCTCCACCGTCACCCACTGATCGCCACGGTAGGTCTTCGACTTCGAGCTCGTGCAGTGCGGCGTGAAGAGTTTGCCGTCCATCACCACGTGGGTGCCGGGCGTGCAGAGGTTGGCGGTGGTCCGCTCACCCGTTGGCGGTCCACCGAGAAACTGCACCTCGATCGACGCCGGAAAGTCCTTGTCGATCGGCATGGCCGCCGGATCCTCGCCGTGGATCATCACACCCGAGTTGCGAACCGCCCAACCCTCGCCCCCCGCGCACTGCTCGCCGGTAAACCGATACTCGATCCGCAGCCGATACCGCGAGAAGGGTTCCTTGTAGAAGAGGTGCCCGAACTTGTTGCCGAAGGTCGGATACTTCTCCGGGTCGTAGACGACCTTCAGCACGCCGTCTTCGACACGGAACGTGTCGCCGTAGTTGTCGCCGAACTTCTCGCCGCGGATCTTCGGGGTCCAGCCGTCGAGATCACGGCCGTTGAACAGCGGCCGCCACGGCTGCTCTGCCCGGGCAGCGGCCGTGAACCCGAGCAGGACGACGAGGCCGCAGGCGACGGCCAGTCGCATGGTTCGCACGTGATGTCTCCATACCAGGCGACGGGGCCGCATCAGGCACCCGGTCGATCGAGGCTGACCGTCACCGTCTTCGTTTCGAGATAGGGATCCAGACCCCGCTCGCCGAGCTCGCGGCCGAAGCCCGACTGCTTGAAGCCGCCGAACGGCGCCGCCGCGTCGAACACGTCGTAGCAGTTGACCCACACCGTGCCCGCCCGCAGCCGCTTGGCCACGTCGTGGGCCCGGGCGATGTCGCGGGTCCAGACCGCGGCGGCGAGGCCGAAGGTGGTGGCGTTGGCCCGGCGGATCAGCTCTTCCATGTCGGAGAACTTCAGCACCGAGAGCACCGGTCCGAAGATCTCCTCGCGGGCGATCTTCATCTCGTCTTTCACGTTCGTGAACACGGTCGGCTCGATGAAGAAGCCGCGATCGCCCACCCGCCGGCCACCGGTGGCACACGTCGCCCCCTCCGCCTTGCCAGACTCGATATAGCCCATGATCTTGTCGAACTGGGCCCTGTCCACCTGCGGC
>JAGWWA010000079.1 GCA_018970605.1 Planctomycetota bacterium
GCACGAGCTTGATCGCGGCCTCGTTGGCCTCGGTGCCCGAATTGCAGAAGAAGGCCTTGCCCCCGAAGCTGCGTTCCGAGAGGAGCCGGGCCCACTCCCCCTGGGCCTCCGTGTACCAGGTGTTGGGGACGTGGATCAGTCGCGACATCTGATCCTGGACCGCCCGCACGACAGGCGCCGGGCAGTGTCCGAGGAGGTTGCATCCCCAGCCGGGGAAGAGGTCGAGGTACTCGACACCCTCGGCGTCCCAGACCCGCGATCCCTCGCCGCGTACCAGACACACCGGGAACCGGCGGTAGTTGGGGACGACGTACCGATCGAAGGTGTCGATCACGGATCGGGTGGCGCTGCCGACGGTATCAGCGACGGACATGGGCGGGCTCCTCTTCCCGGGCTGGGCGGCTGGATCGGACGGCGGAACGTTGCGGCGACGGTGCGGCGATCGCTCAGCCCGGATCCTGCGGCGGATGTCGGGGACACGAGCGCGGGTTCGACGTGGGTTTCGGCGGGGCGTGCGGGACGGGCTCCTCGACGGACGGTCAGCGGGCGCCCGCGCGGGCGGACGAGGCGAGGGCGTCGTCGCGGACGAGTTCCGTGCCGACGCCGCTGGTGGTGTAGATCTCGAGGAGGAGGGAATGCCGGATGCGGCCGTCGATGATGTGGATCTTCTTCACCCCCTGCTCGAGCGTCTCCAGGCAGCCCTCGATCTTGGGGATCATCCCGGCGGCGATCGTGCCGTCCTGGATCAGGCGGCGGGCCTCGGCCGCGGTGAGGGAGTGGATCAGGCTCTCGGGGTCGCCCACGTCGCGCAGCACGCCGGGGATGTCGGAGAGCACGACGAGCTTCTCGGCACCGATGGCGGCGGCGACGGCGGTGGCGGCGGTGTCGGCGTTGACGTTCAGTTTTCCGCCGTCCGGCCCGAGCGCCATCGAGGGGATCACCGGCACCTGTCCGGCGTAGGTGAGGTTGTCGATCGTGAGGCGATCGACGCGCGTCACCGTGCCGACATGGCCCAGATCGAGCGCCTCGCCGCCGGGGCCGGTGAGCGTGAGCCGCTCGCCGAAGAGGACGTTCGTGGAACGGAAGTTGAGGGACATCGCCCTCCCGCCGTACTCCTCCAACGCGGCCACGAGATCGTGGTTGAGCTCGGTGGCCAGCACGCGTTCCACGATCCCGAGCGTCGCGTCGTCGGTGTAACGCCGCCCCTGCACGAACCTCGGCTCGAGGCCGGCTTCATCCATCGCCCGGCTGATCGCCTTGCCGCCGCCGTGCACCACGACCACGCGCATGCCGAGCGTCGACATGAACACGATGTCGACGAGGAGATGCCGGAGGGAGTCCGGATGCTCGACGACGCTGCCACCGAGTTTGATGACGGTGGTCGTGTCGCGGAACTTGCGGATCCAGCCGAGCGCCTCGATGAGGGTGTCGGCCTTCTGGATCGCCTTCTGCTGGGCCTTGCTGACGGAAGGGGTGGCGGGCACGAGGCGGGCGGTCCTTCGGGGGGCGAAAATCGAAGCCTGACAGTCTAGCAGCGGTCGTGCCTGTCCCCAACGGGGCTGGGGCCGCGTCAGGCGGGGGCGACGGGCGTGGCACCTGAAAGCCGACCGGCCGTAAGGCCTCGGGCGCGATGCTCAGAACGCAACCATGAGTTGGGTCTGAATGGCGGTGCCGGTGTAGCCGGCGCGGTAGGGGTAGAGAAAGTTCTGCGCCGGGTTGCGGTTCATGTAGAGGGCCTCGAGCGTCAACCGGGCCTGCCGCGACTCCTTGAGATACCAGTTGAGGCCGCCGCCGTATTCCTGGCCGGTGCCATAGGGGCCGGTGACTGCACTCGAGCGGGCGTAGGCCTCGTAGGTGCGCGGCACGAAGCACCACGACAGGTAGGCCATGCCGCCGTGGTCGAAGATGCTCGACCGCTCGAAGGTGCCCTCGCCGGAGAAGTTGTCGAGCATGCGGAAGTAATACTCGAAGGCGACGCCCACGCCACGATACTTCCAAGCGGCGTCGAGCGAGGCGAGCTTGTAGAGATACTGCTCGAGAAGCGAGTTGGGGCCGAGCGCGTTCCGCTCCGCGATGGGCGTGCCGTCGGAGAGCCGCACGATCGTGTCTTCAGGATTGCTGCCCTGGATCGGGAGGGCGGTGGTGAGGGCGTAGACCCCGCTGGTGCCCAGCCGCACCACCGGCTCGTCGTGGTGTTCCATGTCGGACACGCCGAGACCGAAGGGGCCGAACGGCTCCCACCACGTGTTGCCGGCCCAGGCCATCGCGGTGCCGCGGCGAAGCACGCCGGAGGTGCCGCCGTCGATCGCGTTCCAGATGCCCGCCTGATAGTGCACCGTGCGGTCGAAGAGGGATCCCATGGCCGCGGCCCCGGGACTGAAGCCAGGTCGAAAGAAGGTGTTGGCCATGCTGCGATCGATGCCGACCGTCCACGGGGTCGACTCGATCCACTCGCGGGTGCCAGGCACGGGCGTCACGCCGCCGCCGACGGTGGCCGCCTCGCTGAACTTCCAGCCCGCCAGTCCGATCGGCACCACGCCCGAACGCACGCCCACGTTGGTGGTGCCGAAGAGTGCGAACTTGTAGACGAGCCGCTCATCGACGACGTGACCGTGGAAGGAGAGCAGAAAGCGGTTGATGTTGAACGTGTTGATGTTGTTGATCGGCCGCGTGATCGAGGCGTTGTCGGTCCAGGAGGTGGCGTCGCGGGCAAACTCGAACCAGCGGAGCTGCATGTATCCGCCGAGGGCCATGCCGAAGGGAAACTCACCTCGCCGCGGGTCGGTCTTCAAGAACACGAGGCCCATCGGAGGAGCCAGGTCGGTGGCCGGGATGTAACGAGGGTGGGGAATGCCGGCGAGCCGGGCGGCGACCGCCTGATCGACGAGCTCCTGCACGAGGGCTTCCTGAGCCGGGTCTTCGAACGGGATCGCGTCTTGGAGATACCCCGCTTCCTCGACACCCGGCTCGGCCATTTCGCCCACCTCGGCCGCCTCGGCAGGCTCGTCCCATGCCTCGCCAGGTGGTGGCGCGGCGAGGCACCACGCGGGCTGCAAGAAGCAGACCAGCAGCATGACTCGCTGAAGCAGTCCAAAGGTGCGCATGATGACCCGACATCAGAATCGGGTCCGGATGTGCCGGTCGTGCAGGGAATCCGGTTTAGGCAAGATGGGAGGACTGGCGTTCGGCGGAGGCGGTGGCCACGGAGCCCCATGTGGCAACATGCTGCTGTGGAGGGGGCTCTGCTTGACGCCCCTTCTCGGGCGGCTATTCTGTATTTGATATCCGAATGATGCATGGCGGCATCATTCGTTTTTTTAATCAGGGATGGGGCGGAACGGCGTTTTCGGGCCGCTTTGTGCGGATTCCGGTGAACCTAAAATCTCTGAAGATCTTCTGTGACATCATCTCGCGGCGCAGCTTTTCGAAAGCTGCCGCCGACCATGGGGTTTCACAGTCGTCGGCCAGCCAGGTGGTGGGCCAACTGGAGGCACACCTGGGCGTGCGGCTGATCGAGCGGTCGAAGCGACCGCTCTCGCCAACCCGCGAAGGCCAGGCGTTCTACGACGGCTGTCGGAAGATCATCGCCACCTACGACGCGCTCGAGGATCAGGTCCGCACGCTCCATGACGAGGTGGCGGGCAGAGTGCGCGTGGCGGCGATCTATTCCGTGGGCCTGCATCACATGAGCCGCTACGTGCAGGAGTTCATGAGCCGGCACCCGAAGGCGAACGTGCGGCTGGAGTATCTCCATCCCGACCGCGTGCTGGAATCCGTGGAGCAGGGACAGGCGGACATCGGCATCGTGAGCTACCCGCGAAGCACGCGGACAATCGAGGCGGAGCCGTGGCGCGAGGAGTCGATGGTGCTCGTCTGCGCCCCGGGCAATCCCTTCGCCGGCCGCGTCCAGGCCTCGCTTGCCGAACTTCACGGCCAGCGGCTCGTTGCGTTCGACAGTGAACTCGTGATCCGCCACGAACTCGACCGGGCCATCGCGGCCCATGGAGCCGAACCGGTCGTCGTGATGGAGTTCGACAACATCGAAACCATCAAGCGCGCCGTCGAGATTGACGCCGGCATCGCCCTGCTCCCCGAGCCCACCGTGGGCCGCGAACTCGCGGCCGGCACGCTCTCGATGGTCCGTCTCGCCGGTGACGACCTGATCCGTCCGCTGGGCATCATCCATGCCCGCGGCAAGCCCCTGGCCCCCACCGTTCAGCGGTTCATCGAACTGCTTCACGGCCACGCCCGCGACGTCGATACCGTGGCCGCCATCCCGGCTGAAAACCACTGACCCATCCGCCCCCAAAGCCTCGCGGCACGTCGCCGCGACACCTCACCCGCACGTTTCCCCAGCAGAACGCACGAGCATCGCCATGACGCGACTTCCCCGCAGCCCCAAGCCCGGCCTTCCTCCGAAGCAGGGGCTCTACGACCCCGCCAACGAGCATGACGCCTGCGGCGTGGGATTCGTGGTCAACATGCATGGCGTGAAGAGCCATGAGATCGTGCGGAAGGGGCTCGAGGTCCTCGAAAACCTGACCCATCGTGGGGCCTGTGGCTGTGATCCGCTCACCGGCGACGGCGCCGGCATCCTGATGCAGACGCCGCACGAGTTCTTCGCGGCCGTCGCACCGCAGGCGGGCATCAAACTCCCGGCACCCGGCGACTGGGCTGTCGGCAACGTCTTTCTGCCGCCGTCCGAGGGCGACCGGGAGACCGCCGAACAGTACTTCGAGAAGGTGGTCCGCGAGGAAGGGATGGAGTTTCTGGGCTGGCGAACTGTGCCCACCGACAACCGCTCGATCGGCGGCACGGCCCGCGAGGTCGAACCGGTCGTTCGCCAGGCCTTCATCGGTCGCGGTGGCAAGGTGGCCCGCGACCACTTCGAGTGGAAACTGTTCGTCGCCCGCAAGCGGTTTGGGATCGAGATCGGAAAGCAGGGCCTCGTCGAACAGGCCTTCTGCTACGTCTGCTCGCTCTCGTCCAAGACGCTGATCTACAAGGGGCTGCTGCTCGCCGACCAGGTGAGCAAGTACTACCCGGACCTTTCCGACCCGCGGGTGACGTCGGCGCTGGCGCTGGTGCACCAGCGCTACAGCACCAACACCTTCCCCACCTGGGACCTCGCCCACCCCTTTCGCTATATCGCCCACAACGGCGAGATCAACACCGTCCGCGGCAACACCAACTGGATGCATGCCCGCGAGAGCATGCTCGCCCATCCGGTGTTCGGCCCCGACCTCGACAAGATCAAGCCGGTGATCCGCGAGGGGGGCAGCGACTCGGCGACCTTCGACAACGTGCTGGAACTCCTCGTGCTCGCCGGGCGGCCCGTCGAGGAGGCGGTGAGCATGCTGATCCCCGAGCCGTGGAGCGGCCACGAGAGCATGGCCGACGATCTCAAGGCCTACTACGAGTTTCAGGCCTGTCTGATGGAGCCCTGGGACGGTCCGGCGGCGCTCGCCTTCACCGACGGCGTGCGGATCGGCGCCACGCTCGACCGCAACGGCCTGCGGCCCGGCCGCTGGTGGCAGATGAAGGACGGCCTCGTCGTGATGGCGAGCGAGGCGGGCGTGCTCCAACTCCCGGCGGGCGAGGTGGTCCGCAAGGGCCGGCTGCGGCCCGGCCGGATGTTTCTCGTGGACACGAAGCAGGGCCGGATCGTCGAGGACGACGAGATCAAGCGGAAGCTCGCCACCGCGAAGCCCTGGCGGGAGTGGGTCTCGGCCAATCAGGTTCGCCTCGACTCGCTCCCCGACCCGGCCCACGTCGAGGACGTCACCAAGAGTCGCGCGGTCGAGCCCTCCGAGTTGCTGCTCAAGGGCAAGGCCGACGCGCACGCGCATGCTATCGACCCCTGGCGGGCCGCCGGGGTGGCGGGCGAGCACTCGAGCCTCGTCGAACTGCAGCGCACCTTCGGCTTCACGCTCGAGGATTTGAAGGTGATCCTCGCACCGATGGCCACCGACGGCGCCGAGCCGATCGGCTCGATGGGCAACGACACGCCGTTGGCCGTGCTGTCGGACCGGCCGCAGCTGCTCTCCAACTACTTCAAGCAGCTCTTCGCGCAGGTCACCAATCCGCCGCTCGACGCGATCCGCGAGGAGATCATCACGTCGATGATCACCACGATCGGCTGTGAGGGAAACCTGCTCGCCTCGACTCCCGAGCAGGCCCGGCTGCTGCGGCTCGAGACGCCGGTGATCACGAACGCCGAGTGCGCCCGGATCAAGGGCCTGAATCAGCCGGGTCTCAAGGCTGCGACGATCTCGCTCCTCTTCCCGGCCGCCGAGGGTGCCGCCGGCATGCGAAAGCGGCTCGACCAGATGCGGGCCGAGGCGTCGGCGGCGATCCAGGCCGGCGCCACGATTCTCGTGCTTTCCGACCGCGGCGTCTGCCGCGAGCAGGCCGCGGTGCCGTCGCTGCTCGCCACGGGTGGCGTGCATCATCACCTCGTCCGAGAAGGCAGCCGCACCCGCTGCGGCCTCGTGGTCGAGACGGGCGAGGCCCGTGAGGTACAGCAGTTCGCCCTGCTCACGGGCTACGGCGCCGGCGCGGTCAATCCGTACCTCGCCTTCGCCACGATCGACCAGATGCAGGCCGAGAAGATCATCGCCGGCGACTACCCGCGGGAGAAGCTCCACAAGAACTTCGTCAAGGCGGCGACGAAGGGCCTGCTCAAGGTGATGAGCAAGATGGGCATCTCGACGCAGCAGAGCTACCGTGGTGCCCAGATCTTCGAGGCGGTGGGCCTCGACCAGAAGCTCGTCGATGAGTTCTTCGCGCGGACGCCGAGCCGGATCGGCGGCATCGGCCTCGAGGGCGTGGCCGAGGAGATGCTTCGCCGGCACGAGCATGCCTGGCCGCAGACCAACGTGCCGCAGACGCTCGAACTCGACGTGGGCGGCCGTTACGCCTGGCGACGGAAGGGCGAGGCCCACGTGCTCGCTCCCGAGGTCGTGGCGTCGCTCCAGCGGGCCACGCAGATCAACAGCCGCGAGGAGTTTCGGAAGTATCAGAAGCTGATCGACGAGCAGCAGACGAAGCTGCTCACCCTGCGGGGTCTGCTCGATTTCAAGTGGGCCGCCGACGATCCCACCTCCGCTGGGCCGGTCCCGCTCGACGAAGTGGAGCCCGCCAAGGAGATCGTGAAGCGGTTCGCCACCGGCGCGATGTCGTATGGGTCGATTTCGAAGGAGGCCCACGAGACGCTCGCCGTCGCCATGAACCGCCTCGGCGGCTGGAGCAACACGGGCGAGGGAGGCGAGGATCCGGTCCGCTACCAGCTCGATCCGTCGGGTGACAGCAAGAACTCCAAGATCAAGCAGGTGGCCAGCGGCCGCTTCGGTGTGACGAGCCTGTATCTCGTCAACGCCCAGGAACTGCAGATCAAGATGGCCCAGGGGGCGAAGCCCGGCGAAGGCGGCCAGCTTCCGGGCCACAAGGTGGACCGGGAGATCGCCCGGATCCGGCACTCCACGCCGGGCGTGGGCCTGATCTCGCCGCCGCCGCACCACGACATCTACTCGATCGAGGACCTCGCCCAGCTGATCCACGACCTCAAAAATGCCAACCACCACGCGCGGATCAGCGTGAAGCTCGTGGCCGAGGTGGGCGTGGGCACCGTCGCGGCGGGCGTGTCGAAGGGCAAGAGCGACGTGGTGCTGATCTCAGGCCACGACGGCGGCACGGGGGCGAGCCCGCAGACCTCGATCATGCACGCCGGCCTGCCCTGGGAACTCGGCCTCGCCGAGGCCCACCAGGTGCTCGTGATGAACGACCTCCGTGGCCGGATCGTCGTCCAGACCGATGGCATGATCCGCACGGCGAAGGATGTGGCGGTGGCCGCGTTGCTCGGGGCCGAGGAGTTCGGGATCGCCACGGCCTCGCTGGTGGTGATGGGCTGCATCATGATGCGGAAGTGCCACCTCAACACCTGCCCGGTGGGCATCGCCACCCAGGATCCGGAGCTCCGCAAGAAGTTCACCGGCCAGCCGGAGCACGTCGTCAACTTCTTCTTCATGCTCGCCGAGGAACTCCGCGAACTGATGGCGAAGCTCGGCTTCCGCACCATCAACGAGATGGTGGGCCGGGTGGACCGGCTCGACACGCGGGCCGCGATCGCCCATTGGAAGGCCAAGGGGCTCGACTTCTCCACGATCCTCCACAAGCCCGAGGTGCCGGACCGCGTGAAGACGTTCTGCCAGGACAAGCAGGACCACGGCATCGCCGAGTCGCTCGACATGACCACGCTCCTGGGTCTCTGCAAGCCGGCCCTCGAGCGGAAGGAGCCCGTGGTCCTCGATCTGCCGATTCGCAACATCAACCGCACCGTGGGCACGATCCTCTCGAGCGAGGTGACCAGGCGGCATGGCGCCGGCGGTCTGCCCGACGGCACCATCCGGATCAACTTCCGCGGCTCGGCGGGCCAGAGCATCATGGCGTTCGGCGTGCCGGGCGTGGAGGTGACGGTCGAGGGCGACGTGAACGACTACTGCGGCAAGGGCCTCTCAGGCGGCCGCGTGATCGTGAAGCCCGACCGCACGGCCCCCTTCAAGGCGGAAGACAACGTGATCGCGGGCAATGTCGTGGCCTATGGGGCGACGAGCGGCGAGATCTTCATCCGCGGCATCTGCGGCGAGCGGTTCTGCGTGCGGAACAGCGGCGCCGAGGCGGTCGTGGAGGGCACGGGCGACCACGGTTGCGAATACATGACCGGTGGCCGGGCGGTGGTGCTGGGTGAGACCGGCCGGAACTTCGCCGCCGGCATGAGCGGCGGCATCGCCTACGTCTGGGACGCCTCCGGCAACTTCAAGCCGAAGGTGAACAAGGAGATGGTGGAGTTCGAGGAACTCGACCAGTCGGACCTCGAGTACGTGAAGGCCCGGATCGAAAAGCACGTGGCCTACACCGACAGCGCCCGTGGCAAGGCGATCCTCGCCGCGTGGCCAAGCGAACAAAAACGGTTCGTGAAGGTGATGCCCACCGACTACAAGCGGGCGCTCGCCGAGTTGCGGAAGCTCGCGGAACAGGACCAGAAGGATGCCAAGCAGGCGGAGGTGAAGATCAATGGGTGAGCCACGCGGATTCATGAAGTACGAACGGAAGGTCTCCGGCTACGCGCCGGTGGCCGACCGCCTCAAGAACTACAACGAGTTTCTCACGATCCTGCCCCCGGAAGAGGTGAAGACCCAGGGCGCCCGCTGCATGGACTGCGGCGTCCCCTTCTGCCACACCGGCTGCCCGCTCGGGAACATCATTCCCGACTTCAACGACCTCGTGTATCGCCAGCAGTGGCACGAGGCCAGCCAGCGGCTCCATGCGACGAACAACTTTCCCGAGTTCACCGGCCGCGTCTGCCCCGCTCCCTGCGAGGCGGCCTGCGTGCTCGGCATCAACGAGGACCCGGTCGCCATCAAGCAGATCGAGATGACGATCGCCGACAAAGCCTGGGACGAAGGCTGGGTGGTGCCCGAGGCCCCCAATGTCCGCACCGGCAAGCGGGTGGCGGTGGTGGGCAGCGGGCCCGCGGGCCTGGCCGCCGCGCAGCAGCTCAATCGTGCCGGTCACCTGGTCACGCTGTTTGAGCGGGCCGACCGACCCGGCGGCCTGCTGATGTATGGCATCCCCGACTTCAAGCTGGAGAAGCACCGGGTATGGCGGCGGGTCGAGCAGATGCGTGAGGAAGGCGTCGAGTTTCGCTGCGGGGTGAACGTCGGGACGGACGTCAGCACGCAGTCGCTCGTCGAGGAGTACGACGCCATCGTGCTCACCGGCGGGGCCACGCTCGGCCGAGACCTGCCGATCCCTGGCCGCGAGTTCAAGGGCGTGCACTACGCCATGGAGTTCCTTCCGCAGCAAAACAAGAAGAATGCCGGCGATGACATTCCCGGTCAGATCCTGGCCGAGGGCAAGGACGTGATCGTGATCGGCGGCGGCGACACGGGCAGCGACTGCGACGGCACGAGCAACCGTCAGGGATGCAAGAGCCTCACGCAGTTCGAACTGCTCCCGCAGCCGCCGGAACTCGGGAAGTATCCGCGGCGAAGCGAGCGGCCGGCCAGCACGCCGTGGCCGCTCTGGCCGGTGATGATGCGGACGAGCTCGTCGCACGAGGAGGGCTGTCGCCGCGAGTTCGGCATTCTCACGAAGGAGTTTCTCGGCGACGCCGAGGGCAATCTCCGAGGCCTCAAGACCGTGCGGATCGAGTGGTATCAGGATCCGGCGACGGGCCAGCAGAAGTTCAAGGAACTGCCCGGCACGGAGCAGGAGTGGCCGTGCCAGCTCGCGCTGCTCGCGATGGGCTTCGTCGGTCCGGAGAAGCACGGGCCCATCGCCGACCTCGGGCTCGAACTCGACCCCCGTGGCAACGTGAAGGCGGGGGCGAACTACATGACGAGCCGGGAGGGCGTGTTCGCCGCGGGCGACATGCGTCGCGGTCAGTCGCTCGTCGTCTGGGCGATCCACGAAGGCCGCGAGTGCGCCCGGGCGGTCGATCTCTGGCTCATGGGCCAGACGAACCTGCCGAGCACCGCCGCCGGCGAGTTCGCGGTGCACGCCGCCGCCACGTAGCACCGGTTTCCAATCCCCGTTGCACAGGTTTCCAGCCTGTGACGGTCTACCGCAGGTTGAAAACTACGCTACGTGCCCTGTAGCACAGGTTTCCAACCTGTGCCGATGCACCGCAGGTTGCCAGCCTGCGGCTACGGGAGCGGGCGGATCTCCACCACGAGTGATCCCGCGTCATCGGCGAGGTCGCCTGGCGGCTCGTTGAGCTTCAGGTAGAGCGGGCCGTCGGCCACGGCCGTGATCATCGCCGAATCGCCCTCGCCGAGCACCGCGAATCGCGGCCGCTTGCCGTCGGGCGGCGATGCGACCCACTGGGCCGCGAGCAGCCGCCCGAGCGGTCGGCCGCGGTACCAGTCGAGCGAAATGCCGCCGGCCTCCGTCTCGATCGTGGTGTCGCCGATCCTGCCGAGCGTGCATCGGCCGGTCGCGTGAAGCTCGTAGCGGCGGCCCTCTTCGATCGTCAGGCCGACATTCTGCCAGCCTCGACCCGCCGCCACGTCGACGCGCGACGCCGCTTTGACCGCGCGCCCCGGCGACCAGTCGATCGCGGATCGTCCGAAGTCGAAGCCGTAGTCGAGCTCGTCGGTCAACGCGTCGAAGTCACGCGCGGCCCTGTCCTCATCGAAGCCCTGGATGGTGGCGAGCCGGTCATTGAAATCGGGGCCCAGGCGACCACGTTCGATCATCGCGAAGGCGTCGGCATAGGCCGGGTGTTGGCTGAAGAGCACGACGGCAGCCCAGCTCGCCGCATAGTCGGAGAGCGATCGATGACCGCTGGGTGGGGTGGCCAGCACCTCGGCCAGCGATGGCATACCGCCCTGCTGCCGCAGATCGCGGATCTCCTCGATCCGGCCAAGCTGCTCCACGTCGCCGGCCTTCGCCGGGATGGGCGTGGCGACGAATGCCGGTCCGTTCGTCCCGGAGTCGAGCCGGTGCGTCGCCAGAAACTCGGCGATGCCCTCGTGGTACCAGACGGGCGCGGCGAGGTCGCGGACGGTGAGCGTGAAGGCGTGAACGCCCTCGTGGAGGAGGAGGTGGCGGCGATAGGCAGGGTTCGACTGGTCCTGGAGCCAGAACACGTTGTCGGCACAGAAGCCGTTGACGAAGTCGGGGATGGTCGGCGGCAAGAGGCCGGCGGCACGAAACCGCTCGCGATCGACCACGAGACATCCGCAGGCCCGCCAGTCGGGCAACGATGCCGCCGAGATGCCGTAGTGCCCGCACCAGGCGTCGAAGGCGCGATCGAAGACGGCAGGCAACTCCGCGACCCCGTCGCCATCGCGAGCCGGTCGATCGGTGACGAGCGTCAGGCGATTCGACTCGATGACCCGGAGCCCCGCGCGTCGCGCCCTGGCCCCGAGGGCAGCGACGGATTGGACGTCGTCCGGCGCCTGCCCGGCCGCGATCGGCCATGTCGTGGCGAGCAGGATCACGGCCGCGATTGCCCGGAGGGAGTTGCTCATGTTCCCCAGTTCATCCAGACGACGCGGATTCGACAAGGCGGTCGCTGCTCGCGGAGAGGGGCTGATGGACCGACGCGGAAATACCGATCGCAGAGAGCGGGCGGTTGGTGCTACAAGCCGCGATCTCGACGACCATACCCGAGGATTCGGTGACGTGCCGCTGAGTGGCCTGGATCGCGATGAATCCTGCAGGCGTCCGTGGATTGCCATGGCCGTGGCGATCGCGTGCGCGGTCGACGTCGTGGCGCATGGTCAGACGCCTTCCGACGAGGCGAAGGTGAGCGCCTGGGCGACCGGTGGCACGTCCGCCACCGCTCAGCCCGGCGACGGTGACGGCAAACCGCCGAGTGGGGCCATGGCGATGCCCTACTGGCAGGCGCCCGCCGCGCCGCAGGCCGTCATTCAGGGCGGTGCGATTCCTCCGGGATGGCAGCCGCAGGCCATCCCGTATCACGGGATCGGGCCCGATGGCAGGCCGATCACGATGTACCTGGCCCCCACGTACGTGTTCACCTATCAGGCCGGCCCGCCGGTGCTTGCCGCAGCCGTGGCCGCGGGAGGTGTGGCGCGAACCGTTCCAGGAACGCCGGCCACGGGCTGGAACTACGCCACCAGTGGCGCCCAGCCGGTCAACCCTGCGCTGCCGGCCGCGACGGTCGCCCGCTATCCTGCATCGCCGTACCAGTTTCCCAGCGACTCGCGTGCTCTCACGGGCACGCCCGTCGTGCCTCCCGCGGGCAGCGCGGCACCTCCCCCGCAGAGCTGGGCCGCCGCTCCAACCGCCCCTCCGGCGACGCCACAGCCCTCGCAGTGGGTTTCCTCGGCCCCACCCCCGGCCGCACCGGCGACACCCCCTTCCGGCAACTGGGTGACCGTTGTTCCCCCCGCCGTGGCCACCGCGGCCCTGGCGGCCGGTGCCAGTTCAGCAGGAGCGGCGACCGCGGATCCGGCGCTCGCAGCCGTGCCACCAGCGAATCCGCCGACATCGACCGTGGGATCGACGCCCGCCCAACCGGTGAGCAGCGGACTGGCGGCTCCGCCGTCGTCGGTCGCGGCACCGCATCTCTGGCGAGTCGTGGGCGTGCAGGACGGCGACACGCTCACCTGCCTCGACGAGACGAACCAGCAGCAGAGGATTCGCCTGTCGGACATCGACGCTCCCGAGATCGGGCAGGACTACGGCAAGGCTTCGCGTGAGGCGCTCGCGTCCCTGGTGTTCGGGAAGACGGTGGAGGTCTATGACCAGGGCCGCGACGAGAGCGGTCGCTGGATCGCCCGGGTGATGGTGGATGGGATCGACGTGAATCGCCAGCTGGTGGCCACGGGCAACGCCTGGCACTACGCCGCCTACTCGAATGATCAGACGCTGGCCGCGGTTCAGGCTCAGGCTCAGA
>JAGWWA010000080.1 GCA_018970605.1 Planctomycetota bacterium
CCGAGCGGCTTCTCGCCCACCAGCGTCACGCTGTCGGTGTTGTAGACCACCACCGACCGTCCGCCCCCCGTCGATCCGGCATTGATGCTGTTGCGGTCGTAGCTGCTGCTGTTGAAAACGCTGTCGAGCAGGTTGGCGTACTGCACGCCCGTCGTCGAAACGGTGTTGGCCTCGTTGAGCAGGAGAACGTCGATCGGCCGCGAGAAGCCACCCTTGGCCGACGCGCCGATCGCCGACATGACCGAATCCATGCCGGTCCGCGGTGCCGTCAGCGAGGTGTCGCTGGCGTTGATGTTGTAGGTGACGATCCGCAGCTGCGCATGGGCGATCGTGAGTGGCAACAGGACACTCGCGACGGCGATCGCGGCCAATCGGAGGTGCGGCACGCGAACCCCTTCGCGGAAGAGTCGAATCGGGGGAACCCCGGAACCGAAGACGGGCCATTTCTAGCGAACCGCGAGCCGCCAAACCATCCCAAAACCCCCAGAGTTCGTGCCGGATGGATCGACGAGCGTCTGGCCTGTCCGCGTCGCAGCAAACCCCGCTGGCTGTGAGGCCGCGGGCCGACCAGGCTGACCACGACGACGGGTGGTGATTCACCCCACGCCTCATGGCGTTGGGCTTGCGGGCGCGACGGAGGTCGCACAGGCTCCACGGTGGTGACTCGCGTGGCATCCGTCATCCACTCCCCGCCATACCATCTCGGCAGACGCGAGACGTTGTTCCCAACCGGCCTCAGGAGGCACCTCCGATGACCCTCACGCCAGACGCGTTTTTTCAGGTCACCAACACCATCGCCCTGGGCGCGTGGGTGACGCTGGTGCTCCTGCCCACGAAGCGGTTGGTGTCGCACGTGCTCTGCGGCATCCTCGTACCGGCCGCGCTCGCCTGCGGCTATGCCGCCGTGATCGGTTGGAAGCTCGCGCAGAACGGCCCGCCCCCCGGCGACCTCGCCACGCTCGGCGGCCTGAAGGCCATGTTCGCCGACGACTGGGTGTTCGCGGCGGCCTGGGCCCACTACCTCGTGTTCGACATGGTGGTCGGGGCCTGGATCGCCCGCGACGCCATCCGCCTCGGCCTCCCGTGGCCGCTGCGGACGATCGCACTGCTCCTCACCTTCCTGCTCGGACCGGTGGGGTTTCTGGTCCACGTGATCACACGATTCTCCCTGCGGCGGGCGGTGGCGACCGACGACCACGAAGCCACGACCACGTAGTCGAAACGACGGGCACACCGAGGCCGGCGAGCGCCACGACGAGGACCGCCGCCGTTGCGGGCACGACGTCGAACCGCGGCCGACCGAGCGCCGTCTGAACGAGGGCGTAGACGAGCAGGAGCGTCGAGCCGACGCTCGCCATGGCCACGAGCCACCAGCGAACGGGCTCGGCGATCCCCGTTCGACGTGCGATCCAGGCCAGCGCCGGCAGCCACTGCACCGCGTGGATCACAACCCCATGCGGGAACTTCGGCACGCCGGCCGCCCCGAGCCTCGTCGGGTCGAGCCCCTGCTCGAGTCGCGTCTCCCCGTGCATGCCCACCCAGATCCCAAGCAGGCACGACACGACCAGCAGCACCATGCCGGCCCGGGCCGCGAGGAGCATGTCGGCAGCGACGGCCGGCCTCTGCAGGACGAGCCGTCGCGTCAGTTCGGCGATCACGAGCGTCACCCCCACGATCAGCACTCCCATCGCGTCGAACAGGAACGAGTCGAGCGGTGTATCGCGGTTGAAGTGGCTGCCCACGCCCCTCCAGCGCTGCAGATCGATCAACAACACCTCCACGAAGAGCGCCCAGGCCGTCGCGGCGGCCAGCGGCACATCGCCCCGACGCCAGGCAAGCATCGACCACACCCAGCCGAGTGAGATCGCGGTCAGACCGCCCGAGATGCCAAACAGGATCGGCTTCCGCCAGGTGACCGGCCCTTCCCACGGGCCGCCGAGCAGGGCCCACACGGGGAGATGGGCGATCCCGCTGGCCACCATGATGACCCCGAGCACGGCGAGCGGCCGCGCGCGGCGGTCAGCCCACCAGGGATCGGCACGGCTCTCGGGGGCGTTCGCGGTCATGTGGTGGAAGTGTAGGCGCCGATCCTTCACACTGCCGATCATGGACACACGCACCTTCGGGCGGACGGGCTGGCAGGTCTCGGAAATCGGCTTCGGCGCCTGGGGCATCGGCGGCGGGGCCTGGGGCGGGGCCGACGACGCCGAATCGATGGCGGCCCTGCACGCGGCCCTCGATGCCGGCATCACCTTCTTCGATACCGCCGACGTCTACGGCGACGGCCGCTCGGAACGGCTGATCAGCAGGCTCCGCCGCGAGCGGTCGGAGCCGTTTCGCGTGGCCACGAAGGCCGGCCGCAGGCTCGCGCCGCACACGGCCGCTGGCTACACGGCGGGGAACATCGCGGCCTTCGTCGATCGCAGCCTCACGAATCTCGCCGTCGAACGGATCGATCTCCTCCAACTGCACTGTCCACCGACCGAGGTCTACTACCGTCCCGAAGTCTTTTCCGCCCTCGACGACCTCGTCACCGCCGGCAAGATCGCCTTCTACGGGGTGAGCGTGGAGAAGGTGGAGGAGGCGCTCAAGGCGATCGAGTATCCGAACGTCCAGAGCGTGCAGATCATCTTCAACGCCTTCCGGCTGAGGCCCACCGAACTCTTCTTCGAGCAGGCCCTGAGGCGGCGGGTGGCGGTGATCGCCCGAGTGCCACTCGCCAGCGGGATGCTCTCGGGCTGCCTCACTCGCGACACGACGTTTCCCGACGACGACCACCGCACGTTCAACCGCGAGGGTGCGGCGTTCGACAAGGGTGAGACCTTTTCGGGAGTGCCCTACGACGCCGCCCTCGCGGCGGTCGAGCGACTGAAGCCCTTCGTGCCTCCGGGATCGACGCTCGCGCAGTTCGCCCTCCGCTGGATTCTCGCCTTCGAGGCCGTAACCTGCGTGATCCCCGGGGCCCGCGGCGCCGCCCGCGTGATCGAGAACGCCAAGGCCGCCGACCTGCCGCCGCCCGCCCCCGAGACGATGGAGGCCGTCCAGGAGGTCTACGACTCGCTCGTCCGGCCGCTCGTCCATCACCGGTGGTAGCCATGCTGGCGATGGCTGCCACCATGGCCATGATCGATGCCGACCTCGTCGTGATCGGCGCCGGCGCGGCGGGCCTGTTCGCCGCCACGTGGGCCGGCCGCACGGCGGCCGTCACCGGCCGGCCGCTGGCGATCATCGCCGTCGATGGAGCGAAAAAGATCGGCGCCAAGATCCTCGTGTCGGGCGGGGGCCGATGCAACGTCACGCACCACGCGGTCACTGAGATCGACTACGCCGGCGGCACACCCCCGGCGATCCGCAAGGTGCTCCGGCGGTACACCGTCGCCGACACGGTGCGGTTCTTCGCGGACCAGGGTGTCGAGTTCTACCGCGAGGCGGATACCGGCAAGCTGTTCCCCGTCACCGACTCGTCGCGGACGATCCTCGACGCGCTCGTCCGCGCTGCGGACGCCGCGGGAGTGCGACTGGTCCATCCAGCCCGCGTCACGGGGATCGATCGCACCGCGGCTGGATTCGTGGCGACCACGACCGCCGGCACGATCCATGCACGGCGGGTGATCCTCTGCACGGGCGGAAAATCGCTTCCCAAGTCCGGCTCCGATGGCGGCGGCTTCGATCTCGCACGGTCGCTCGGTCACTCGATCACCGACCCGATCGTGCCGGCCCTCGTGCCACTGGTGCTTCCCGCCGGACACTGGATCACGTCGCTTTCGGGTCTCGCGCTCCCGGCCACGCTCGTGCTCCGCTCCGGCTCGGGCAAGCGGCTTCAGGCTGCCACCGGCAGCACGCTGTGCACGCACGTCGGCCTGTCGGGACCCGCCGTCCTCGACATCAGCCGCCACTGGCTCGTCGCCCGCCACGGCGACCCCGCGGCAACACTCTCGATCAACTGGGTCCCCGACGAGTCGGCCGAGTCGATCGACCAGCTGCTCGTGGATGGCCAGCGACGCGGCCCGCTGGCCGTGCTCCGCGAACGCCTCACCGACCGGCTCGCCCGCCATCTCTGCGAGCAGGCGGGCGCCGCGATCACCGGCGACCTGACCCGCGACGCGCGGCGGTCGCTCGCCGCCCACGTGACGGCCACGCCGCTGCCGATCGTCGGCGACCGCGGCTTCACCGTCGCCGAGGCGACGGCGGGCGGCGTCCCGCTCACGGAGGTCCGTCTGGAGACGATGGAGAGCCGCTGCTGCCCGGGCCTGCACTTCGCCGGGGAGGTGCTCGACGTCGATGGCCGCATCGGCGGCTTCAACTTCCAATGGGCATGGGCCAGCGGCTACGTGGCCGGCGCGTCCGCGGCGACGGCCGCCCTGCGGTCGACGGCGGCGGGCCCGACTGGCCCGGAGGCGGCAGGTGACGACTCGAGGATCTCGTAGCGATAGGAGCCACGAGTCAGGTCGATCGTGCGCCAGCCACGCGACGTTCGCGCCGCCAGCATGCGACTCACCGCCGCCTCGACGTCTTCATAGGGAATGTCGGCCGCATCGGCGCGGCCCAGCGGCCAGCGGAGTTCGTCGGCCGCCCCGCACGCCGTCAGGACCTGCTCGGCGAGGGTCGGCGACACGCGGGCCGAGCGGAGCACGATCGACTCAGTTTTCCACGGTGACCAGCGGTTCGGGTCGGTCGGCCCCACGATCACGACAGCCGGCACGCCGACCGACGATGAGAGGTGGATGAGCCCCGTGTCGACGCCGACGCAGAGATCCATTTTGACGGCGAGCGCCGCGGCGTCGGCCAGCGGCACCCGCTCCGAAAGGTCATGCACGTGCGACGCCACGTCCGGACCGACGGCCTCGCGAAGGGCGTCGTGGGCCGCCACATCGGCCGGTCCGCCGCAGAGCACGACCTCGCAGCCTCGCGAGTCGACGAGCCAGCGGACCAGCCGCTGCCAACGGTCGGCCGGCCAGTGCTTGAGCACGTCGGTCGATCGCACGGCGAGAAAGACCCGGGGCCGACCGGCGGGCAGCCGGTCGACGAGCGGGCCGATGCGGGCGGCCGATGCCGACGGCACCCAGTTCTCGTTGCGGGCATCGTCGATCGGCAGCCCTTCGGCTCGCAGCAGGTCGAGGTAGATGTCGACCTGATGCCGTCCGAGCCGCCGTCGAACCCGCCGGGTCAGGAGGGGGCTCGACTCGCCCGCGAAACCGATCCGACAGGGTATCCCGGCGAGTTTCGCCAGCGCGGCGGCCGAGAAGGAGGGCTTGAGCAGATAGGCCCGCGTGTAGCCGCGGGCCTTGAGCCAGGCGGCCTGCGCCCGGAGGGCGGCAAACATCGAGACGATTCCCCCGCGGCGCTCCCGCGGCGGCCGGTTCCAGGTCACGCGTTCGTCGATGTAGGGGCAGTTCGCGAGCACCGCCCGCGGCCCCCCCTCGGCACAGACGTCGATCACGGCGCCCGGGTAGGCCAGCCGCAGGTTGCGCAGGAAGGGAACGGCCAGGAGCGTGTCGCCGATGTACTGCGTGCAGACGACGAGGATCCGCTCGCGCGACCGCGCCGACCGGTCCTGCCGCCACGTCATCATCGGGCGAAGCCCACGAAGAAGCTGAACAGCTGCTTGCTGTCGTACGGGGCGTAGGCCACCGGGACGGCGAAGTCGAGCGCGATCGGGGCCGGCCCCATCGCCGGCAGCGTGATCCGCAAGCCGAAGCCCGGCGCCACTCGCATGTTGTTGATCGAGACGTTCGACTCGACCGTGCCGACATCGGTGAAGACCACGCCGCGGAGCGTGTCGTCGGCGGTGATCGGGAACATGTACTCGATCGTGTTGAGCCACTCAAAGGGGCCGCCGATGATCGCCGCAGCCTGCCCCGCCGACGGCTCCGTGCCGGCGGTGGTCTGCCGCGGGCTCGCCCCGCGAAACACGAAGCCGCGGATCGTGTTGTAGCCGCCCGCGAAGAAGTTGTCGTAGGCGGGCGTGTTGGACCCCGACACGCCGAGCACCGAGCCGATCGAGAGCACGTGGCGGCCGGAGCCGTCGGGCCGCTCGTTGAGCAGGAAGTACTGCCGCGCCTCCGCGATGCCGCGGGGATAGACGAACGTGCCGATCACCTGCTCGAACTCGAACGTGGCGAGATGTCCCTGCGTGGGCAGGAACGGGCTGTCGCGGGTGTCGTGGACGAGCCCCGCACTGAAGCCGTAGACGGAGTTGGTACCGAGCATCTCGTCGATGGCGGGCGTGCGGAGCCGCGGGTTGAAGACGTCCACGCTCTCGCCGCGGAAGCCGGTGTTCACCGAGAGGTCGGGGGCGAACTGGAACTGGTAGCCGAGCCCGATGCGGCCGCCGGTGCGGGCCTCGGCCCAGTCGTAGAAGTAGCGGGTGTAATAGGAGGCCGAGAGCGACAGGCCGATCCGGGTGTCGAAGAGATAGGGTTCCTGGAAGGTGGCCATGTACCGCTGCAGCTGCGTGCCGGGCGCGGCCTCGAGGCGGAACCGCTGGCCGGCGCCGCGGAAGGCGGTGCCGTTCTTGATGTCGTCCCAGCTGCGGGGCAGGCGGAGAATGTCGAAGTTCTGCTCGTCGACCACGATGTTGCCGACGAGGCCGGCGTTGGAGTTGACGCCGGCGCCGATCATCAGTCGGCCGGTCTGCGTCTCCTCGGCGTCGACGTCCACGATCACGTAGGGCTCGTTGCCCGGAAACACCTGCATCGGCTCGGCGGCGAAGTCGGGCACCATGCCCGGCTGCTGGAAGGCGGGCGGCTGGTTGGGGTCGAACTGCGCCACCGGCGTGGCGCCGAACGGGCCGCCGCCGCCCATGGCCGGCTGGAGGATCGGCTGCTGACCGGGAGGGACCCCGCCGGGGAAGCCCGGGGCCACCTGCTGCTGCACGGTGTAGACGGGCGCAGCCGGCGCGACCATCCGCGAGTAGTCGATGGCCGTGGGAGCCGCCGGCGCCAGCGGCGCACCACCCCAGCCGGGCTGGGCGACCGGCTGAGCGGCGCCGGGCCAGCCCTGAGGGGGCTGCTGAACCACCGGCACCTGAAACGAACCCTGCTGCTGGACCGCAGGCTGGCCGACGAACGGCTGCTGGGGGACGGCGACCGGATACCCGGGGCTCTGGCCACGCCACACTGGCTGCGCGGCCATGGCGGCGGGCGCTGCGGGCGCAGCCGCAGGCTCCTGGCCACTGTCGCCCTCTCGCACGGCTTCGTCGTTCCACTCGCCCTCGAGCACGAGATCGAGCACGGCATCGTCATCGCCGTCGGGGCTCTGGCCACGGAATCCGGGCGGCCGCGCGGGCTCGGGTTCGCGGGCGACGCGGGTGTCGTCTTTCTCGGGCTTCGAGAACACGATCTTCGGCCCCTCGCCCTTCGACGCATCGGCCAGGAACAGGCTGCTCGACTTCAGCCGCCGCTCGTCGTCGCGGAGCTTGCGGATGTCGAGGATGTCGCCGGGCCGCAACGAGAGCCGGTTGAGGACGGTGCTGTGCCGCGTGTGCGGATGATCGCCGCGGATGCGGATGTTGATCTGGCCGACGCGATACCGCTGCCCCTCGGAGACGTTGTAGACGAGGTCGAGCTGCCCCGGCTCCTCGAGGAACCGTGGATCGGCGCGGATGTCGGCGAACACGAAACCCCGCCCGCCGTAGATGTCGCGGATCAGGTTGAGATCGGCGTCCATCTTCGACTGGTTGAAGTGCTCGCCTCCCTTGAGCTTGAGATCCCGCTCGAGAAACTCGTTCCGGAACTTCGTGTTGCCGACGAAGGAGACGTTGCGGACGGTGTACCGCGGGCCCTCGTTGATCACGAACGTGAGGTGCGTCCAGTCGCGATTGCCCTCGTGCACCACCTCCACCTCGCGGCCCACCTTGGCCTGGAAGAAGCCGAGGCTCCGGTAGTAGGCCGTGAGCGTCTCGACGTCGTGCTCCACCGCCTCGCGGTCGATGTCGCCGCCGATGAACCAGAGCACGCCGGGCTTCGACTTGATCTGTGTCAGCAGTCTCGCGTCGCTGGCGATCGTGTTGCCGACGAAGCTCGTCCACAGCGCCTTGCGATTGCGTCCCTCGTCGATGAGGAACACGGCCCCCTTGTCGCCGGTCTTGTCGCCCTCGACGGTCGTCACGCGGGCCGTGTCGAAGCCCTTCTCGTGGTAGTGCGACTCGATCCGGCGGCGCGCCTCTTCGACCACGTAGGGATCCATCGCGTCGCCGACGTCGATCTCCGCCTTCTTGCGGAGCGTGCGGGTGGTGACCCGCTCGTTGCCGACATACTTCACGTACCGGAGCATCGGCCTCTCGACCACCTGGAACACCACCACGATCCCTTCCGCCACGCGGACGTACTTGGGGTGCACGTCCACGAACTTCCGCGAACGATGGAGCGTGCGGACGTCTTCCTCGATCGCCTGGGCGTCGAAGATCTGCCCAGCCCGGGTCACGAGCTTCGGCAGCTTGGACACGTCGGTGGCATGGTTGCCCTCGATCCGCACCTCGACGATCACGTCGGCGGCCGCCGCCACCGGGGCCTCGCTGACCGGCGGCAAGGGCAAGGGCTCGGCCGCCGGCTGGGCGACGCACGTGACGCCCGCGAAAGCGAACGCGGTCGCGAGCGCGGGGAGCAGCCGCCGGGGGGTGCCGTTGGTGATCACGCGGGTGGCCAATGGGGGGAGCGGGCGCCGGGAGGACGCCGGTGAAAGCCGCGGAGAAATAGCCGACCGGCACCGGCGGCCACAAGCCGAAAAGAACGGAGACGTGCCGCCATGCCACGGATGGCCGTTTCCCCACCAAACCGCCCCTCCGGCGTCCGAGCCGTCGCGTCTTGCCCAGATGACGATGCTTGACTCGCCCGCGCCGACCGCTGTAGTTTTGGACGATTCCCGCGGATTTTCGCGGGGTTCACGCGGTGCTCGCGTCCCCCGGTCCTCGGCTGCCTCGGCCGCCGGCCCTCCCCATGCCGCCGATGGTCATCGATCTGCGTCGCACCGAGGATGCCCGCGACGTCGTGCATCGTGCCGTCCAGGCGCTCGCCGAGGGGTGGTGCGTCGCCTTCCCGACGGAAACCGACTACGTCGTGGCGGCGAGCGGACGCCACGAAGCCGCCACCGCCCGTCTCCAGTCGATCGTGGTGCCCCGCGCGGGCGAACCCCTGCTCTCGCTGGCCCTCAAGAGCGCCGACGAGGCGATCGACTGGGCGCCACGAATCTCACCGACGGGACGGCGGCTGGCGCGACGCTGCTGGCCTGGCCCGGTGTCGATGCTGGTGCCGGACAACCACCCCGAGAGCCTCGTGCATCGACTGCCCGAGGCTGCGCGAGCGGGCGTCCTGGGCGACGGGCGGCTGCGGCTCAGGGTGCCCGGCCACCCGCTGCTGGCGGACTGCATGCGGATGCTGCCGGGCCCCGTGATCCTCGCCGAGCCCGAGGCCGGCGGCAGCCTGGCCGTCACCGCCGCCGACGTGGCGGCCCGCGCCGGCGACGTGGTCGCGCTCATCATCGACGACGGCCGAACCCAATACGCCCAGCCCCCGTCCACGATCGAACTTGGAGACCATGGCTTTCGGATGGTGCGTCCCGGCGTCGTCGGCGAAGAGGCACTCCGCCGCCTCTCGAGCCTGATGGTGCTCTTCGTCTGCACGGGCAACACCTGCCGCAGTCCGATGGCGGAGGCGCTGTTTCGGACGATGGCCGCCGAGCGGCTGGGCTGCAAGCCCGACGAGATCGAGCGGCATGGGGTGGTGGTCGCCAGTGCCGGCCTCGCCGCCTGGGGCGGCGGGCCCGCAAGCACCAACGCGATCGAGATCATGCAGGAGATGGGGGCCAACCTGGCCAGCCACGAAAGCCAGCCGCTCACCGAGTCGCTCGTCTCCCAGGCTGACATCATCCTCACCATGACCGCCTCCCACCGGGCCGCAATCCTTGCGCAGTTTCCCGAGGCTGGTGGCCGGTTGGCGATGCTCTCCCCCGACCGCCGCGACGTGATCGACCCCGTCGGCGGGTCGCTGGAGACCTACCGCAGTTGCGCTCGCCAGATCCACGGGCATTTGACCGCCAGAATGGATACACTCGGGGTCGAGCCGCCGAGCGCCTAGATGCTCGAGGCGGGGATCGGCCGGCGCTGGGAGCGAGGAGTTCGGACATCCATGCGGATTGCAATCGGCAGCGACCATCGCGGAGTGGCGGCTCGCAAGCGGCTGATCGGGCTTCTTGAGCGGATGGGCCACGAGGTGATCGATTGCGGATCGGACGGCGATCAGGCCGTTGACTACCCCGACATCGCCGCCGACGTCGCCCGCCGGGTGAGCAACGCCACCGTGGACCGCGGCATCCTGCTGTGCTGCACCGGCGTGGGCATGGCGATCGCGGCGAACAAACTGCCGGGCGTCCGGGCCGCGACGTGCCACGACGAAGTGACCGCCGAGATGAGCCGGCGGCACAACGACCTCAACGTGCTGAGCCTGTCGGCGGAACTGATCGGTCCGGAGGTTCAGGACAAGATCATCCGGACGTGGCTCTCCACCCCGTTCGAGGGTGGGCGTCATGCCCGTCGGGTCGCAAAGATTGCGGCCCTGGAGACGGCCTGCAAGGACGCGCCAGCTGGCGGCTGACCGAGCTGGCGGCTGACCGATACTGACGGCTGACGCGAGGCCGCCGCCTGCCCCCCCATCGCCGCAGGCTTCACCGGTCGCCCCCGGATGGCAACCGGGTTCCCAGCCAGCGTCAGCCTTCTGCATCAGCGATCAGCGGCCGACGCTGAAGCATGACGGACCTTCCAACCTGGCAAATGGGGCCGCGGTGGCAGGCCGCGGAAAGTCGTCGCGTCGTAGCGGTCGTGCCGGCGGCATGGCTGAAAAACCATAAAAAACCCCTGTCAAAACCGTTGAAGCAGCCTCCCGCGTTGGTATCGTCGGATTCGTCTCGCCGCCCTCGGATGCGTTGTCCGTGGCCGAGAACACCCCCGAGGAACCTCGCCGGTATGCCCCTCGCCCGCCATCCCGACCCCGAAGAAGTCGATTGCCTGCTGCGGAACGGCGAACTGCGGACCGCGATCGAGCCGTATCTCGACGAGTCGATCTGGGAGGTCGATTTCCGCAGCATGCCGACGCCGGCGGAGAACCGGTTCCTGGAGTCGATGCTGGCCTGGGAACTCGCGCCGCTGACGCCGATCGCCCGCTGGTTCGAGCCGCAGCTCGCGCTGCAGCCCGCCTGCACCCTCGACGACGACCAGATCCACGAACGACTCTGGCAGACGATCGACACGCTCTACGAGAAGCGGATCGTCCTCGACTACACCGACCACCTGTCGGACCGCGACCTCTACGCGTTGATCCGCCGGGACATCCTCCCTGCGAAGATCAAGCAGGTGGACGTGCCCGACAACTACGTGCACTGGGACTGCAGCGCCACCACCGACGGCGACCAGACCGTCTGGCTGATCTACTACGCCAACGACGACGAGCGGGATGAGTGGCGGCTCGAGGAAGGCCGCGATCCGCCGTCCAAGCAGGTGCCGCCCTACCCGCGGGCCCTGCCGGTCGCCCCCTGAGCCCGATCCCGCGTGTTCCGCACGCGGTCCCCATCGCTCACGCGATTGGGCTTCCTGAAACCACCGGACGCTTCACTGCCGGCGGCCGAGGAAAACTTCCCCGCCGCACGCGGTCTCACAGGTTCACTGCAGCGTGCGGGGGGCATATGCTTCCTGCCGAGTTCCACGCGCCCCAGGAGTCCTCCCATGCGACCCAGTTCGCGCCCGCTCGCCCGCGCCAGCCTGGCGATGGTGCTGCTGCCTTCCTGCTTCGCCCACGCCGCAACGCCCGACGCGATCCGCGCCGCGATCGCCAAAGGGTCGGCTTTTCTGGTCGGGAAGGAGCAGGCGGCGGACGGCAGCTTCTCGGCCGAGGTGGGCCCGGCGGTCACGGCGCTCGCCGTGACCGCGCTCGTGCGGTCGGGAACGCCCGCCGACGCTCCCGCGGTGCAGCGGGGGCTCGCGTACCTGCTCTCATTCAAGCAGCCCGACGGCGGCATCTACGCGCCTGGCTCCCCCACCGCGAACTACGAGACCTCCATCGGACTCCTGGCGCTCGCCGCCTGCAACACCGACGGCTCGCTCGATGACACGATCAAGGCCGCGGCCGACTACGTGAAGCACCTGCAGTGGGATGACGGCGAGGGCAAGGGCCCGGCCGATCCGGCCTACGGCGGCGCGGGCTACGGCAAGAAGTCTCGGCCCGATCTCTCGAACACGCAGTTCATGGTGGAGGCGCTCCGCACGATCGGCACGAGCGAGAACGACCCCGCCATCCAACGGGCGTTGGCGTTCGTGTCGCGGACGCAGAACCTGCCGGGCCCACACAACACCACCACCTTCCCGGAGAAGAACCCCGATGGCGGCTTCTACTACACCCCGGCCGCCGGCGGCGAGAGTCAGGCGGGCACCACGCCGGACGGCGGCCTGCGAAGCTACGGTTCGATGACCTACGCCGGCCTCAAGAGCATGATCTACGCCGGCGTCACCAAGGACGATCCCCGGGTGAAGGCGGCGCTGGCCTGGCTCGCGAAGCACTACACCTTCGAGGAGAACCCCGGCATGGGCGACGCGGGACTCTTCTACTACTTCCACACCGCCGCCAAGTCGCTCGACGTCCTCGGCGTGGAGACGTTCGCCGACGCCGCGGGCGCATCACACGCCTGGCGAGACGAACTCTCCACGGCGATCGTCGCCCGCCAACGCGAAGACGGCGCCTGGCAGAACGGCAACGACCGCTGGATGGAGGGAGAGACCGACCTCGCCACCGCCTACGCCCTGCTGGCGCTGTCGTACTGTCTGCCGAAGTAGCCACAGCAGTCGGACGGCGGCCGGCTGCGGCGGCGCGCGACCAGACGATCCGGCCCGCTACGCGGCCTTGGCGGCGGTCTTGTAGAGATACGGATTCATCGTCGGGTCGTTGTACATCTTCATCTGGCGGAAGACGCGGAGCGGACGCGAACCAGCGTAGATCTCGGTGAGCAGCCGATCGGTCGCCTCGACGAGGTGCGATCGCTGCTGGTCGAGCACCACCATGCGGGCCGCCGCCTTCTCGCGGTGCTCCTGGGTGGCATCCCTCCGTTCGATCTGCTCCCGCATGTGGTAGCGGCGGAGTTCGAGGATCGAGAGCCGGTCGATCGCGGCCCCCGGCGTCTCGGTGGCGGCTGGAGCCATCGGTGCCGCAACCACGCCGCGGGCGGCGAGGTCGGCCACCAGCCAGTCGTCCACCTTCTCGATGCAGTCGTTGCGAAGCTGGTTGTAGCGGTCGATCGCCCGCTTCACCTGCGCGATCCGACCGTCGGTGACCGAGGGCGAGCGGGCGATGTCCTCCTCGTGCCAGAGGAG
>JAGWWA010000159.1 GCA_018970605.1 Planctomycetota bacterium
ATACGCCTCCTCCACCGCGGCCCGGCCCGCCGGCAGAAACCGCGTGAGCAGCTCCTTCGCCTCGAGCTCCACGTCGAGCACGCAGCCCTCCGGAAGCGCCGGCTCCCGGCCGTCGAGATACCGCTTCAAAAGGGCAAACCCCGTGGCGTCGGCGGCGGTGGCCGCGGGGGCGAGCGAGAGCAGATGCACGAGCCGGCTCGCGAACACGCGGTGATTGCCCACGAAGTCGATCACCTCCAACCGCAGCTTGCCCTCCGCCGCCCGCAGGCCGCGGCCGAGCTGCTGCAAGAACACGATCTTTGATTCGGTGGGCCGGAGCATCACCACGCGGTCGACCAGCGGGATGTCGACGCCCTCGTTGAAGAGGTCGACCACGCAGAGGGCCGAGAGGGTGCCCGCGTGGAAGGCGGCCAGGGAGGCCATGCGCGGGTCGGAGACGGGGCCACCCGGGCCGGCCGCATCCGAAAACACGGCCGCCGCGGCCACGCCCCGCTTCCGCAGCCAATCCCGGGCAAACACGGCATGCCGCCGCGAACAGCAGAAGACGAGCGTGCGACCGGCCGGGGCGGCCTGCCACTCGGCCCAGAGGCGTTCCATGCGGGGAGCGTTTTCCAGGGCCGCTTCGAGCACGGCCGGATCGAAGCGGCCGTTGCGCCAGGGGATCTGCTCGAAGTCGACGTCGTCCTTGAGCCCCCGATACCGAAACGGCACGAGCGACCCCTCCGCGATCCCGTCGCCGATCGTGGCCTGATAGGCGAGGATGTCATCGAAGAGCGTGGCCACGTCGACGCCGTCGGTCCGCTCGGGCGTGGCCGTGAGGCCGAGCGTGAACGACGGGGTAGCCCGCGACAGCTCCGACAGCCGCGCGAGCACGCGGCGGTAGCTCGGCGCCTCGGCGTGGTGCACCTCGTCGATCACGCAGTAATCAAACGGGGCCGCCGCCGCGAGGGCCGCGAGACCATCGGGCCGGGAGAGCTTTTGGATCGAGGCGATGACGAGCTGGCCGGAGAGGTCGCACGATGCCCCGGCGACGTACGACACGCTCGCGGGCGCGATCGCCTGCCGGAGCGTGGCCTCGGCCTGCGCCAGGATTTCTGCTCTGTGGGCGATCACGAGCACCCGCGGCGGCCGGCCGAGCTCGCGGCCCACGGCGATCACGTCGAACGCCGCGAGCCAGGTTTTCCCAAGGCCCGTGGCCACGGCGACGAGGGCTTTTGAGTAGCCATCGCGGCGGATCGCGGCCAGGGACGCGAGGGCTTCGCGCTGCCAGGGCCGCGGGGTGAACGTGACGGGGTGGGCAGCGGGAGCCGCTGCGGGCGAGGGCTCACCATCCCACACGCGACGCAGTTCGGCTGCCTCGGCGGCCCGGGCCGCATACCGCTCGACCACGTCGGCCGACAGCGGCGTGGCCTGCTGCCAGAGGTCGTCGAACGCGGCGACGAGTTCGCGGTCGAGGTCGCCCGAGCCCGACGTCTCGCCGAGCAGGTTCCACTCGACGCCCGAGACGAGTGCCGACCGCGAGAGGTTGCTCGACCCCACGACCACGATCCCGCCCGACGAATCCGCGATCCGCCACGCCTTCGGGTGAAACGAATCGGGCGAGCCGCGCAGGTGTTCGAGTTCCGCGAGCCGAGCCTCGAATGCGCCGCCGGAGAGTTCGATCCAGCCTAGGAGTTGCCGCAACGCCTCGGGCGACGTGATGCCGAGGTAATCGCCCACGAGCAGCCGCACACGGGCCCCAGCGCTGATCGCACTGAAAAGCCCCGCGCGGATGACATCGAGCCCCGAGGGCTGCACGAACGACGCGAGCAGATCGATCTCGCTCGCCCCCGGAAGCCGCTCGGCGAGCCGCGGCCAGAGGGGACGCTCGGGACCGGTGGTGAGCGAGAGCGCTGCACCCCGTAGGCCCGTCACTCCGTGACGGGCATCCCGTTGTGGAGCAACGGGACTCTTGGCCGCCAAATAATTCCCCTTTTCCGGGATCACATGCCGCACGCCGCCGCGGGGGTCGCCCATATCGCCGGCATACCGCGGGATCACGTGCACATGCACATGCGGCACGGTCTGGCCGGCAGCGGCCCCGGCATTGAAGCCGACGTTGTA
>JAGWWA010000160.1 GCA_018970605.1 Planctomycetota bacterium
CGCAGATGGAGCACCTGCTCTCGATGCGGCGATACGCTCAGGCTGCCCGCTGCCGCCACGCCGCCCTCTCGGAGTACTTCGGCCAGTCCTATCCAGCCGCCGCCTGCGGCGCCTGCGACGTCTGCCTGGGCGAGACCGACAGCCTGCCCGAGGCGACGGTCACCGCACAGAAGATTCTCTCGTGCGTCGCCCGCGTGCAGGAACGGTTCGGCGTGCGACACGTCTGCGAGGTGCTCCGCGGCGCGAAGACCGATGCGGTGGTCCGCCACGGCCATGACCGGCTCTCCACGTTCGGCCTGCTCGCGGCGATCGACCAGCGAACCGCGGAGAATCTCGTTCATCAGCTGCTCGATCAAGAGCTCCTCACGCGGACCGCCGGCGACCGGCCCGTGGTCACGCTCAACGAACGGTCGTGGGAGGTGCTTCGCGGGGGCCGCGAGGTGGTGCTGCTCGAGCCCCGCGCCGGCAAGGCCAAGGCCGCGAAGACCGACACCGATGACTGGCAGGGCGTGGACCGCGACCTCTTCGAGCGGCTCCGCCGCTGGCGGCGGCGGATCGCCGAGGCCCGTGGCAAGCCCGCCTGGACGATCCTCGACGACAAGGCGCTCCGGGCGATCGCCCGCGAGCGGCCCGATTCGCTCGCCGCCCTCCTCCGCTGCAAGGGGATCGGTGAAAAACGACTCGCCGACTTCGGCGACGAGATTCTCGACCTCGTTTCCGGAAAGACCGACCCATGACACCCACCGGCACCCTCCATCGCCTCGGACAGAGCCTCTGGCTCGACAACATCACGCGGAGCATGCTGGACGACGGCACCCTGGCCCGCTACGTCGCCGAGCTGTCGGTCACCGGCCTGACCAGCAACCCCACGATCTACAACATCGCCATCAAAGGGAGCGTCGCCTACGACGCCGCGATCGCCGCAAAGGTCCGCGAGGGCCGCACCGGCGAGCGGCTGTTCTTCGATCTCGCCATCGAGGATCTCACCAGGGCCGCCGACCTCTTCCGGCCGGCCTATGACCGGACCGGCGGACTGGACGGCTGGGTGTCGCTGGAGGTGTCGCCGCACCTGGCCTACGACGCCGCCGCCACGCTCGCCGCCGCCAAGGAACTCTTCGCCCGCGCAGGCCGACCCAACCTGTTCATCAAGATTCCGGGTACCCCGAAGGGCCTGCCGGCGATCGAGGAAGCGATCGCAGCAGGCGTGCCGGTGAACGTCACGCTCCTATTTACCCAGGAACACTACGCCGCCGCCGCGGAGGCGTATCTCCGCGGAATCGAGCGGCGCATCGACGCGGGCCTCTCGCCGCGGGTGGCGAGCGTGGCCTCGCTCTTCATCAGCCGCTGGGATGCCGCGTCGGCCGGCGACCTGCCCGAACACCTGAAAAACACGCTCGGCATCGCCGTCGGCGAGCAGTGCTACGCGTCCTACCGCAGCCTCGTCGCCTCGGACCGCTTCCAGCGGCTCGCCAACTTCGGCGCCCTGCCACAGCGGCTGCTCTGGGCGAGCACGGGCACGAAGGATCCAGCCCTCAGCGACCACCTCTACGTACGAGCGCTCGCTGCGCCGCACACGATCAACACGATGCCGGAGCCGACGCTGCTGGCCTTCGCGGACCATGGCGCGCTCGGCGGCACGCTCTCGCCCGGGGGCGGCCGATCGTCGCAGACGCTGTTCGAGATCGCCCGCGCGGGCATTGACGTCGCCGCGTTGGGCGAGCAGCTCCAGTCGCAGGGGGCCGCCGCCTTCGTGAAGAGTTGGGACGAGCTGCTCCAGGTGATCGCCGCCAAGGCCGGCGGCGCGTGAAGGCATGGCGTCTGGTGGCGGGGCACCCCACGCCTCACGGCGTTGGGCTTGGACGGCAGGATGCAGGCCGACCGTGCAAGCCGAAGGCCGTAATACGCGTCACACTTGATCCTCGCGCGTTGTTCCACGGAACCCCTCAAAGCCCGGAGCGGAAGCGACGGGAACGGCTCCGCGGATCGGCACGCATCGTTCGCAGCCGCCACGCTTGATCCCCTCGCTCCCGCTCGGGGCTTCCTGGCGGAGTGACGCCGCCGCAGGAACGCCTCAGGATCACGTGTGACGCG
>JAGWWA010000081.1 GCA_018970605.1 Planctomycetota bacterium
TGCCCAGCTCGGCTCCCAGGTTCGTGTGGGCCGTCCACGAGTCGGGATTTTTCGTCAGCGAGTCTTGCATCAGGCTGACGTTCGACGTGAACACGCCGCTCCGCTGCCATGTGAGCGCCATGCAGCCGACCACGAGCACCGTCGCGACGCCCGTGGCAAGGGGCCGCCGGCCGGCGATCGCGGCGGCCGCTCGCAGACCAGCCGCCACAAGGAGCGTGATCGCCGGCAGCGCCAGATACTGGAGATGGTCTGACACCAGCGAGTAGCGACGAAACCACATCGGCAGGATGCCCAGCACTGGGCCAAGCGACAGCAGGTAGCACCCCAGACCCATCGCGAGCGGCCGGCGCCAGCGCGGATCGAGCCGGTGGATGCCGGCCGCCGCGCCAAGAAGAGCGGCAAGGGGCAGCCAGGCCGTGATGGCGGCCGGGTCGACCGTCCACCGCGGATAGAGCATCGCCAGCCGCACCGGCAGGAGCGCCTTGGACAGATAAAACCATGCCACCCAACCACTCGCCGCGATCCGTGAGAGCAGGCTGTCGACGGCCGTGTCGCCAGGAACGCCAGCCCCAGACGTCTGCCGCCAGAGCGTCACGAGGCCCATCACGAGGGAGAGCAGAAAGAAGGGGATCGCTCGGACCAGATCCTGCCGGTCGATTCGCCCCCGCCGCCACCATGCGAAAGCCAGGAGCATGAGCGGCAGCACGACCGTGGACGTCTTCGCCAGCAGCGCCAGCAGAAATGCCGCCAGCGACGCGGCGTACCAGGCCCGCCGGCCCGTGGCATCGAACCAGAGCCAGAACAGCAGGGCCGTGGCGTAGAGGGTGAGCGAGAGGCAGTTCTTCAACTCCGCGATCCACGCCACGGAGGCGACCGTCACTGGATGGACGGCGAACAGGATCGCCCCGAGCCAGGCCCAGGGAATGCCGAGCTGCCGCCCGACGCGCCAGACCAGGATCGAGCCGAGCGCATGCAGCACCAGGTTGACGGCCCGGTAGCCCCCGGGATTCATGCCCCAGAGCCGCCACTCGAGCCAGAACATCGAGTTGGAAAGCGGCCAGTAGTCCTGCGTCTGGTTGGTGAGCCAGATGCCGCGCAGGCCGCCGTCGTCGTGGATCAAGCGGTGCGTCGGCGTGGACGGCACGGCCGCGATCCAGTTGTCGTCGTCCCAGAGAAACCCGCCGCTCAGGGACGGCCAGAAGGCCAGGAGCACGGCCAGCCCGATGACGACGCCACCTGCCAGCGCGATCCAAGGCCGCGACTGGACGCTCGCGGATGCTTGGACGGCCTCACGGGCTGTTCGTCGTGCCTTCGGCCGCTTCATTCATCAGAGGATAGGTCGGCCAACGTGACTTCAGCAAGCGTCGGCTGTCATCCGGTCATCCGGTCGTTCGACGTGCCCTGCGTGCACATCCGTGCAAACCATCGAGCGCATGACCACGGTCGGCTGCAGCGTGGGCGTCGCCTGCCCGCCCCGGTGCTGCCGGCGGCCTATGCCGACGCGGGCGAAACCGCTCCCGATGGAGTGGCTTACGGGAACGGGGCCATGACGGCAGCGATGACGATGCATCGCGCTTGACGCCACCTCGTACGCGTCACGCGTGAGCCTGAGGTGTTTCTGCGGCGATGTCACTCCGCCAGGAAGCCCCGAGCGGGAGCGAGGGGATCAAGCGTGGCGGCTGCGAACGACGCGTGCCGATCCGCGGAGCCGTTCCCGTCGCTTGCGCTCCGGGCTTTGAGGGTTCCGTGGAACAATGCGCGAGGATCGCGTGTGACGCGGCATAGCCGTCAGCAGGGGTGACGATCCCACACCTTCGTCGCTACCAAGCTGGCTGGCGGGCTCACCGTCGCGCCTATAATGCCCGCGATGCGAACGCTCTTTCTCGTACCGACGGAACTCGAGCGACGGGTTCTTCAACCGCTCGTCGCTCCCGCCTTGGGCCGTGATGGCGTCGTGGAACTCTGCGGATTCGGCCCCGTGGCCGCAGCGGCTCGCACGTCGCTGCTTGTCGCACGGCACCAGCCGGTCCACGTGCTGCTCGTGGGGATCGCCGGCAGGATCGACCAGGGGCTCGCCCTCGCCACCGCCTATCGCTTTCAGCAGGTGGCCTGCTTCGGCATCGGCGTGGGATCACGGGACGAGTTCATCCCGGCGGGCACGCTCGGATGGCCCCAATGGCCGGGCGATACAGCCGATGGTTCGCCCGCCATCGGCGACGTGATCGACTGCGGGCCTCGAGAAGCGTCGGCCGCCGTGCCTGGGGCCAAACTCCTGCTCACCGCCTGCGCGGCCTCCGCCACCGCCGACGACGTGCGCACGCGGAAACGGCTATTTCCGGCCGCCGTGGCAGAAGACATGGAGGGCTTCGCCGTGGCGTTCGCCTGCCGGCTTGCCGGCGTGCCGTGCGAGATCGTCCGCGGCATCTCGAATTCCGCCGGCGACCGCGACCAGAGCCGGTGGCAGACGAAGGCCGCTCTCGAAGCGGCGGGAGAACTAGCCGCCCAGGTGATCGCGGAGGCATCGTGAGCCGCATCATCCGCCTAGGCATCTCGACCTGTCCAAACGACACCTTTGCCTTTCACGGCTTGATCAGCCGCGCGGTGGACTGGCAGGGGCTGACGTTTGATGTGGAACTGCTCGACATCCAGCAGCTCAACGAACGGCTACTGGCCGGCGACTTTGACGTCGCCAAGACGAGCTTTCACGCCGCCCTGTCGCTGGCCGACGATTACGTGGTGCTGCCCAGCGGATCGGCGCTCGGCTTCGGCGTGGGGCCGCTGCTGTTGTCGGCACCAGCCGGCGGTGTGCCGACCGGCCCCGAGCAGCTCACGCTCTGCCCCGGCAGGCACACGACGGCGGCGCTGCTGTTCTCGCTATTTCACCCACGCACCACGCGCGTGGAGCATGTGGTGTTTTCCGAGATCATGCCGGCGCTCGAGGCCGGCCGGGCCGACTTTGGCGTCTGCATCCACGAGGGTCGGTTCACCTGGCAGCAGCACGGCCTCCGGCTGGTGGAAGACCTCGGCACCCGCTGGGAGACCGAGACGGGCTGCCCGCTCCCTCTGGGCGGCATCGTGGCGAGCCGGGCTCTGCCTAACAACACGATCGCTGCGGTGCAGCGGGTGATCCACGACTCGCTGCTGCTGGCGCTGGGCGACCGCGATGCGGCGCTCCCCACGATGCGGGCGCACGCCCAGGAGCACGACGACGCGGTGCTGATGCAGCACGTCGACCTCTACGTCAACGAGTGGACGGTGAACCTCGGTCCCGTCGGCATGCGGGCGCTGGAGGAACTCTCGGCACGGGCCGCAGCGATCGGGCTCGGGACGGGCCGCCGGCTGGAGATCTTCGCGAGCTGAGAGGTCTGCCCTGTGATCGTCGCGATCCAGTGCGCGGCACGTGCAAGCCGAAGGCCGTGAGGCCTCGGGCGCGGTTGAGAGGATGCCGAGTCTGTTCTGGCCGCACCCCACGCCTCACGGCGTTGGGCTTCCCGGCACCCCAGACAACGCTGCCGCCCCGCCACGAAGCCCCGAGCGCGAGCGAGGGGATTCACGGTTGCCGCACGAAGCCCTACGTCCTCGCTACACTTCCGGAACTCTCGTCAACCAACGGAACCCCACCAGAGGAGCTCGCCGTCATGCGACGCAGCCGGCCTTTCGCGATCTCATTCCTGTTCACCGCCGTTCTCTCGCTCGCCATCGTCGCCATGGCACGCGCCGACGTCGCCGACACGCTCTACACGGGCGGCGACATCATCACGATGCGCGGGCCGCAGCCCGAGATGGCCGAGGCCCTCGTCGTGGACGATGGAAAGATCGTGTTCGTCGGCCCGCTGGCCGAGGCGAAGGCCCACGTCGGCCCGACGACGACCACGATCAACCTGGCCGGAAAGACGCTCCTTCCCGGATTCATCGACACCCACGGCCACTTCGTCTACTTCGGGAAGAACCTCGTCGATGCGGATCTCTTCGGCTGCACCGACATCCCCGACCTGCTCGCCCGGATGAAGAAGCAGGCGGAGCGGACACCCGCCGGGGCCTGGATCGTGGGCTTCGGCTACCAGCCGCGGCAGATGAAGGAGAACCGCGCGCCCACGATCGAGGAACTCGACGGCGTGGCTGCCGATCGTCCCGTGATGGTCGTCGATTCCTCGGGCCACCTCGGGGCCGGCAACTCGAAGGTGTTCGACGTCGCCGGCATCACGGCCAACACGCCGAATCCCGAGGGCGGCTCGTTCACGCGGAAGGCCGACGGCACGTCACTCGCGGGGCCGATGGAGGAGACGGCCCTCAACGCCGTCCGCAGCAAGCGGCCGCCGTTCACCGGGGAACTGGCCGACGCCGTGATCACCGGGGCCGCCGCCCTCTGGGCCCGGTATGGCCAGACCACGGCGATGGAGGCGGGCCTCGGCCTCGGCAGCGACGACATCCAGGTGGTGGTCAACGCGATCGACAAGAACCTCCTGCCGATCGACCTCTACATTGCCGCCAAAGACTCCACCGTGGACGACACGCTCACGGCGGCCTACGGCGTGGCCTCGGCCTACAACCCGAAGCCCGACGGCACGCTCGAGAAGCTCCGCGCCGCCCGCACCGATCTCGACAAGCGGTATGTGAACCGCGTTCGGCTCGGCGGCATCAAGTTCTGGCTCGACGGCAGCCTCGACACCGCCTGGTTCACGAAGCCGTATGCCACGAATCCACCGGGCAAGACCGGCAGCTACTCGGGCTTTCGCCAGATTCCCGACGAGGTGATCGACGCCGCCTTCGATCGCTTCTGGACCACCGAGATGCAGATCCACATGCACATGAACGGCGACGCCGCCGCCGACCAGGCCCTCGCTGCGATCGACAAGGCGGTGAAGAAGCACGGGATGCGGGACGCCCGGCCGGTGTTCGTGCATGGCTCGTGGCTCCGGCCCGACCAGATCGAAAAGATGAAGACGTTTGGTGCGATCCCGAGTTTCCTGCCGTCGGGCATCGTGCCGGGAGGCGACGGCGTGGTGAAGCTCTGGGGATCGGAGCGGGCGGCGGGGTCGATGGCCACGCGAACGTTCCTCCGCGCCGGCCTCCCGTTCACGTTCTCACACGACGCGCCCGTGTCTCCGCAGCCGTGGATCCTGGCGCTCGTAGACGCCGGCACCAACCGGCGGAGCGCGAGCGGCCAGGTGATCGGCCCCGACGAACGGATCTCGCCCTACGACGGCCTCCGCGCCGTCACGGCGATGGCCGCCTACCAGCTCAAGGAAGAGAAGACGAAGGGCACGCTGGAGGCGGGCAAACTCGCCGACCTCGTGATCCTCGAGAGGAATCCGCTGAACGTCGATCCGCTCACGATCAAAGACATCGCGGTGGTCGAAACGATCAAGGAAGGCAAGACCGTGTTTCGCCGCTGAGCGGCCCGAATGGTGGCCACTGGAGGCCTGTCGCGAGCCCGGCATTGGTGACGGGAAGACCGGGATGATACCATCCGAGCAGTGCACGACCGTCCCGCCGATCGACCGTATCGGTCCGCGATCCGAGGTCTGATCACCTCCTCGGGTCGGCGACGCGGGTGACCCCTTGTGGACGCCGTTCCATGGGTTGCTCGATCTCCATTCCCCGCGTCAGGCCCATGGCGGTGACGGCGATCGCCTCGCTGGCGTGGCTGCTCGCGACGTCGGCCCAGGCCGACGCCCCGCCGCCGCTCGACTTCAACCGCGACATCCGGCCGATCCTGTCGGAGAACTGCTTCTACTGCCACGGTCAGGACGCCAACAAGCGCCAGGCCGATCTCCGGCTCGACGTCCGGGAGGCCGCCATCGCCGCGGGGGCCATCGTGCCCGGCACTCCGGGATCCAGCAGCCTGCTCGAACGGGTTCACTCCACCGACCCCGACGTGCTGATGCCGCCCCCCGATTCCAACCGACGGCTTTCAGATACCCAGAAGAAGCTCCTCGACCGCTGGATCGCCGAAGGGGCGCCGTACGAGCCGCACTGGGCGTTCACGCCCCCGGTGCGACCGGCGGCGCCGCCGGTCAACCGAGCCGACTGGCCACGCAACGAGATCGACCGCTTCGTGCTCGCGAAGATCGAGGCCGCGGGCCTGACGCCGGCGCCGGAGGCCGACCGGGCGACGCTCATCCGCCGGCTCCACGCCGATCTCGTCGGCCTGCCGCCGACCCCCGAGGAGGTCGATGCCTTCGTTGCCGACCCCGACCCGCAGGCATACGAAACACTCGTCGATCGCCTCCTCGCCTCGCCGCACTACGGCGAGCGGATGGCCCTGCCGTGGCTCGACGCGGCCCGCTACGCCGACTCCAACGGCTTCCAGCAGGATGGCGACACCTGGCAGTGGATCTGGCGCGACTGGGTGGTGAAGGCGCTCAATACCGACATGCCCTTCGACCAGTTCTCGATCGAGCAGCTTGCCGGCGACCTGCTCCCCGATGCCACGCAGGACCAGAAGATCGCCAGCGCCTTCAACCGCAACCATCTCCTCAATGGCGAGGGAGGCGCGATCGCCGAGGAGCAGCGGTTCAACAACCTCTTCGACCGCGTGGACACCACGAGCACCACCTGGCTCGGGCTGACGATGGCCTGCGCCCAGTGCCACGACCACAAATACGACCCGATCACGCGCACTGATTACTACGGCCTCCTCGACGCCTTCAACCGGCTGCCCGAAACGGGCGCTCCCACGAAATACTCCACCCGAATCCGTGTGGCACCGCCCCTGGTCGAACTGCCCTCGGCCGAGAACACCGCTCGGGTCGCGGCTCTCGAGGCCGAGATCGAGGCCGTGGAGGCGGAATCGAAACCCGTGATCGACGCCCTCTTTGCCGCCTGGAAGCAGGGCCTGTTCGCCGACGGCACACCGGCCGACGCCAAGGACCTTCCCGGCAAGCTGCCGCAGCTGCTGCGGACGCCTGCGGCCGATCTCACCGACGACCAGAACAAGGAAACCGCGCGGAGCCTGCGGCAGTTCTTCGACAGCAAGGTCAAACGCACGCTGATCAAGACGCTTCCGCAGGAGGCGAAGTACGAAGCTGCCCGAAAGGCGCTCGACGAGTACAAGGGCGACCAGGTTCCGCTGCTGATGGTGATGAGCGACGACGCGCCGCGGGACACCCGGATCCTCGACCGCGGCGACTACCTCTCTCCGATCGGCGAGAAGCTCGAGTTTCTGCCTCCGGCGTTCCTGCCGCCACTGCCGGAGGGCTTCCCGCGAAACCGCCTCGGCCTCGCCCGCTGGCTGTTCCTGCCGAACCACCCGCTCACGGCCCGCGTGCAGGTCAACCGCATGTGGCAGCAGTTCTTCGGGACGGGACTCGTGAAGACCACCGAAGACATGGGCGTGCAGAGCGAGTATCCGACGCACATGCAGCTGCTCGACTGGCTGGCGGTGGAGTTCCGCGAGCGGGGCTGGAGCCGCAAGCGCATGCACAGGCTGCTGGTCACCAGTGCCACGTACCGGCAGTCGAGCCGGGTGACGGCCGACGCCTTGGCCGCCGATCCTGAAAATCGGCTGCACGCCCGGGGCAGCCGATTTCGCATGCCGGCGATGGTGCTCCGCGACCTCGCCCTCGCCGCGAGCGGCCTGATCGACCTCACGCTCGGAGGCCGTCCGGTCTATCCCTACCAGCCTGACCAGATCTGGGAGTCGCTGGCGGTCACGAAGGAGCGCGACTTCACCTACCCGACGTCGCACGGGGCCGATCTCTACCGCCGCAGCCTCTACACCTTCTGGCGACGGACGGTGAGTCCGGCCAACATGTTCGACGCTTCGAACAGGCAGACGTGCACTGTCCGGGCGAGCCTGACCAACACGCCACTCCACGCCCTCACCACGCTCAACGATCCGACCTGGGTCGAGGCGGCACGAGTGCTCGCCGAGCGAAGCATGAAGCACACCAGCGGCCTCGACGGCCGGCTCGCCTACGCCTTCCGCCGCGTCGTCGGCCGGACGCCAACCGCCTACGATCTCGAGTCGCTCACGCGGATGCACGGCCGCCAACTGGCGGTGTATCGCGGCGATCGCACGGCGGCGAGTCAGCTCGTGAGCGTGGGCGAAAGCGCGCGCGACGAATCGCTCGATCCCGCCGAGCACGCGGCACTCGCGAGCGTGTGCCTCGCGATCCTCAACCTCGACGAGGCCCTCACGAGGGAGTGAGCATGGACCACCTTCATCGCGAGAACATCCGCCGGGTCACCCGTCGGCAGCTCTTTGGGTCGGCGGGCATGGGAATCGGCTCGGCGGCGCTGGCCACGCTCCTGGCACGGGAGACGGCCGCAGCCGACATGCCCGGGCAGGCAGGGCTGCCCGGCCTGCCCCACTTCCCCCCGAAGGCGAAACGGGTGGTGATGCTCTGGCAGGGAGGTGGACCGTCGCACGTGGACCTCTTCGACCCCAAGCCGGCGCTCATCGAGCGGGGCGGACAGGACGTGCCCGAGAGCGTCAGGGGCTCGACGCGGCTCTCGACGATGTCGAGCGGCTACGCGAAGTGGCCCATCGTGCCCCCCCTCAAGCCGTTCGCGAAGTATGGCCAGTGCGGGATCGAGATGAGCACCATGCTGCCGCGGATCGGCAGCCTGGCCGACGACCTCTGCCTCGTGCGCAGCATGAACACCGAGGCGGTCAACCACGCCCCCGGCGTGACCTTCTTTCAGACCGGGTCGCAGGTGCCGGGCAGGCCGAGCATGGGCGCCTGGATGAGCTACGGCCTCGGCTGCGAGACCGAAGACCTGCCGGCGTTCGTGGTGATGACGTCGAGCGACAAGGGCAAGACCTGCGGGCAGCTGTTCTTCGACTACTACTGGGGAAGCGGCTTCCTGCCCTCGCGGTATCAGGGGGTGAAGTTCCGCAACACCGGCGATCCCGTCCCCTACCTCGCCAACCCGGCGGGCGTGAGCCGGGAGGCCCGCCGCGCCCTGCTCGACGACCTGGCGGCGATGAATGCCGCGCATCTGGCCGACTACGGCGACCCGGAGATCGACACGCGGATCGCGCAGTACGAGATGGCCTACCGCATGCAGGCCAGCGTGCCCGACCTTGTCGATTTTTCCGACGAGCCGCAGCACGTGCTCGACCGCTATGGCCCCGACGTGCGGACGAAGGGGAGCTACGCCTTCAACTGCCTGGTGGCCCGCAGGCTGCTGGAGCGGGGCACGAGGTTCGTGCAGCTGATGCACGCCGGCTGGGATCAGCACAGCAACCTCTTCACGCAGCTGGAGGAGCAGTGCCGCGACACCGACGCGCCGTCGGCCGCGCTGATCCAAGACCTCAAGGACCGTGGCATGCTCGACGACACGCTGGTGACCTGGGGGGGCGAGTTTGGCCGCACGCCCTTCGGCCAGGGAGATCCCGACAGCCCCAAGGGACGCGACCACTTCGGCAGGGCCTATTCGTTCCTGCTGGCCGGCGGCGGCGCGAAAGCCGGGCATGTGCACGGCTCGACCGATGACTACGCCTGGAACATCACGGCCGACCCGGTGCACATCCACGACATGCAGGCGACGATCATGCACCTGGTGGGCATCGACCACACAAAGCTCACCTTCCGCTACCAGGGCCGCCAGTTCCGGCTCACCGACGTGCACGGCCACGTGGTGAAGGGGATCATCGAAACGTGACAGGCTCGTGCCCCGCGCCGAACGCGCTCGCCCGAATCAGGAAGCCCAATCGTGGAAGCGAGAGGGGACGGGTGCAAGCCCGGCGGACGGGCAGCCGTACGCCTGACGGCGTTACGCTTCCTGCGGCTCCAACGTTTGTTCATCCCGGCCTCAGGAAGCCCAATCGCGTGAGCGATGGGGGCCCGCCGCTCCTGCGGCGCTGGCGGCGGCCATCGGCCACGTGGCTGATCGCGGCCCTCTGCATGGCCGGCGGCTGGGCGACCGCGGCCGAACCGGCCGCCATCCCCTCCGACATCGTCGCCTTTCAGCGGGACATCGTGCCGGGGGTGCTTGCGGCGCGGCCGTGCGACGCGAAGCACTGGCGGCAGATCGAGCCGGCTGTGCACCACCTGGCGCTCCAGCACGCCGACCGCCTTGCGGCCCTGCCGGCCGCCGACCGCGTCGCGGCGTTGGCCAGGCTGGCGGACGTCATCGACCGCGTGCGATCCCGCGTCCGCGATCAGCCCGTCCTTGCCGTCGGACGTCATGTGATCGGCCTGCTCGACCCCGACAAGGGACTCGGCCCGAAGGAGGTGACGACGATCGCCGAAGCCTATGGCGGAACGACGATCGTCTTCAAAAAAGACGAAGAGGGCGAGACGCTCGAATCGGTGGCCGCGGCATTCCTGGCGGCGGTCCACGACGCGGCTGCCGGCACGGCGCCGACCACGATCGTCGTGCTCGGCCACGGCCTGCCGACCGAGATCCAGAGCTACCACATCCCCTTCGAGCGGCTGGCCGACGCCCTCCTCGATGGTGGAGCGTCGCGAGCGGGGCAGGGGAGGGCTCTCGACCTCGGCGACCTCGTGCTCGTCTGCGACGACTGCTTCAGTGCCGACTTCACGATCAACCTTCTCGGCTGCCTCGAAGCCCGCGGCCGCGACCGCGACCTCACGATCGCGTCGTTGCCCGTCTGCATCGCCGGCACCAATCGCGATCGCTACGGCCTCGCCGACTTTGGCGAGAAGTTCGTGCCGCACTTCTGGAAGGACGTGATCGAACTCTACTTCGTCCGTCGTCCCCGGCCGCAGGCCGTCGTGCTCCGCAACTTCTTCGAGAACGTGGACAACATGATGTATGGCTACGGCCGGGCGCCGATCATGGACGGCACCTCGATCACCGGCTGGCGGCTCGTCGATCCGGCGCTCGTGCAGGATCCGGCGGTGTTCGTGCCGCTCGACGACGCGGAGGTGACGGAACTCCGTACGATTCTCGGCCTCGACGCCGACGCGCCGCTGCCCCGCTGGCTCGACATCGGATAAGGCGAAACAAGCGCGAGGGTTTGAGCACGGAAACACTCCGTTACTCCGACAGATGGCCCTGAGTGCCAGCGAGGGGATCGGGGGTCGGCAGCAACTCCACGCCTCGTGATTCGCCACGCCGCATCCCCTCGCTTCCGCTCGGGGCTTTCTGCATGCCGAAACACTCCGTCACTCCGACAGGACGCCCCGAGCGCCAGCGAGGGGTTCGGGGTCGGCAGCACCTCCACGCCTCGCGATTCACCACGCCGCATCCCCTCGCTTCCGCTCGGGGCTTTCTGCATGCCGAAACAGGTCCTCACTCCGTGGACAGCGCCTCGAGCAGGTCGAGCCTCACGGCGCGGCGGGCCGGCAGCCAGGCCGCCAGGGCGGTGACGGCGAGGGCGGCCAGCAGGTTGGCGATCACCACGCCGGGGCGGATGTGCATGGCGAGCGGATGGCCGAGCAGCGGCTGACTCGCGAACTGGATGAACAGCGCGGTCGTCACGCCCGACACAAGGCCGATGATGCCGGCGGCCGCCCCGAGGAGCATGCTCTGCAGCACCACCAGGCCCACCACCTGCCCGCGGCGCATCCCCACCGCCCGCAGCAGTCCGAGCGACCGCTGCTGCTCCAGCACGCTCATGGTGACGGTGTTGGCCACGCCCAGGCTGCCCACCACGAAGCCGAGCCCGAGGATCGACCAGAGCGAGCCCACCACGCCCGACACGATGCGGTCGATGAACGCGCGGAGGTCGCCATACGATCGCAGGAACATCGCATGGCTCCTGGCGATCGCCTCGAGCGGGTCCCGCAGCGACGCCGCCCGGCCCTCGGCCGCGGTCACGAGGAGCACGTCGGCCGCCTCCATGCCGAACAGCCGGCGGGCGGCATCGCGATGGAGCACCAGCGAGGCGCCGCCGGAGGTGTAATCGACGACGAGTGCCGCGATCCGGATGGGCGTCTTGCGGCCAAAGACCTCCACCACGGCCTCATCGCCCGCCTTCAGCCCGGTCCGCTGGGCGAGCACCGTGCCGGCGACCGCCTCGCCCCGCTCGAGGGCCATGCGGACATCGGCCTCCGTGGCGTCCACCGGCGCAAGCGGGAGCGGCAGCCCGGCCGGCAGGTCCCGTGCAATGACCACGCAGGCCTGCCCCGAAATCCGACCGGTCGCGACGCCGATGCCCTCCACGTCGGCCACGCCATCGAGCCGGCCGACCTCGTCCTGCATCGCCCGCGACGCCGCGCCGCGGTCCTGCCGCGACACCGACAGCGCCCCGGCCTGGGTGAGCACCCAGTCGGCCTTCAGCATCCTGGCATACCAGCCGAGCACGTCGTCAACGCTGTCGCGAATCGCGTGCCCGAGCCCGATGCCATTGCTGACCGCCACCACGAGCACACCGGCTGTGAGGGCGGTGCGGATCGGCTGACGGACGATCTGGGCCACGGCGAGCCGGCCCTCGATCCGCCACCGGCGCGGCACGAAGCGGCCGAGGAACCGCACCAGCGGGATCAGGAAAAACGGCGTGAAGGCCACGAAGGCGAGGAGCAGCACCACGCCCGACACCACCGATGCCCGCGGCGGCAGGATGCCGAAGGCCATCGCCACTTCGCAGACGACTGCGAGGGCGGTCAGGACCGCAGCAGCCACGAGGAGGCCCCGCATCGACTCCCGCGCTGGCTCCGCAGGCAGCGCCGAGAGCCCCTCGAGGAGATCGAGCGACGTGGCCTGGCGGGCAGGCCACCAGGCCGCGGCCACCGCGATGATGATGCCGAGGGCCACCGCCACCGGCACGAGCAGTGGATGAACGGCGACGACGCCGGCGCTGGTCTGAAGGGCCCGCGAGATGCCCGCGGAGATCGGCCCTGCCGCTGCGAGCCCGACCGCGGCGCCGATTGCGGCCCCGATGCCACCGAGGATCGCCGCCTCGACGGTCACCAGTCGGCGGACCTGCCGGGCCGTGCCGCCGAGCACGCGGATCAGCGACAGCCCGCGCCGCCGCTCGGCGACGTTCATCAGCATCGCATTGCCGACGATGAACCAGGCCATGGCAAGCGTCAGGGCGGTGACGAAATCGAGGCCCAGGTTGGCCGAATGCAGCACGTCTTCGGCCAGGCTCGCCCGACCGGCGGGAACGTCGGCGACCAAGGACTCCGGCAGC
>JAGWWA010000082.1 GCA_018970605.1 Planctomycetota bacterium
GCGAAGCCAGGATGGCGAAGCGCAGCGGACATGCAGAGAGTCGAGGCCTGGAGGGCCGAGACGAACGTCCGACGAGAGGGCATGGGCAGCCCCGAGCGGCGCGGTGACCAGGCCCCCATCGCTCACGCGATTGGGCTTCCTGATGTCGAGACGAACGTCCGACGAGAGGGCATGGGCAGCCCCGAGCGGCGCGGCGACCAGGCCCCCATCGCTCACGCGATTGGGCTTCCTGATGTCGAGACGAACGTCCGGCAACGGGGCGGCTCACGACCGCTGACGCTCGATCGCATCGACGACAAAGGATGCAAACGGGAGCGAGCAGGTCCACCCCGGCGAGACGGCGTTGAGCACGTGCATGGAGCGGTCGTCCCCCTCGATCACGAAGTCCATCTCGAGCTTTCGCGTACGGATGTCGAGCAGCTGGGCCCGGATCCCCGCCCTGCCCCACCGCCGCCAGTGCTCGGGCCGCACGTCGGTGGCGAGCTCGCCGGCCAACGCCACCAGGTGCCGCCGCCGATACTTGCGGAGTTCCTCGACCGCGAGCCGCCGAAACTCGAAGCCCGCCGAGAAGAGCAGGCCGCACTGGAGCGCCGCGATCTCGGCGAGGTCGCGGGCATCGAAGCCCGAGAGGCCCGCGTACTGCTCCCGCCAGAAGGCCGGGATCGCGGTGGGGCCGATCTTGGCGTGCCCGTCCACCGTGACCGTGAAGTGGACGCCGAGAAACGGGTTCCGCAGGTCGGGCACCGGATAGATGTTGGTGTTGAAGTGCCCGCCAGCATCGTCGCCGTAGAGGTAGAGGCCCTTGAAGGGCAGGATGCGGTATCGCTCGGAAAAGCCGTACTGCCGCGCGATGCGGTCGGCGTGCAGGCCGGCGGCGTTGACGACGTAGCCGGCCCGCCAGGTCGTGCGTGCCGACTCCACCTCGTCGCCGCGTCGCCGGCGGAAGCCGTCGGCGAGGGCGAAGGCGATCCCCTCCTGCTCCGCGTCGCCCCGCATCGCCGCGAGCACCGCACCGGGATCGGCCGTCGCCGTGGCCGGCGACCAGATCGCCCGCTCGCAGGTCTTCACCCGGGGTTCGATCCGCTTCGCGTCAGCCTCGCTGATGCTCTCGAGGGCGACGCCGTTGGCGGCCCCGCGGCGAAGGAGCTCGTCCATCTGTGGGTGGTCGGCGGCGGTGCGGGCCACCACGAGCTTGCCGCAGCGGTTGATCGGCAGCCCCTTCGCGTCGCAGTAGGCGGCCAGCGCCCGATTGCCGTCGCGGGTGAACCGGGCCTTGAGCGAGTCGGCCGTGTAATAGAAGCCGGCGTGGAGCACGCCCGAGTTGCGGCCGCTGGCATGCCGGCCACAGGCGGGCTCTTTCTCAAGAACCGTCACCGACAGATCGGGATGCCGTCGCCTGAGTTCGCGGGCGATCGCGATCCCGATGATGCCGCCGCCGACGACGAGAAAATCGGTGGTGGCCATGGCTGGGAGGCGGAAGACAGACCGCCTCAAGAGGCCGGCGTGGAATCGGACGAACTCGTGTCGGTGATCGTCTTGGCGACCACGTGGCCCAGATCGCCGGCCCGGTAGACCCGCAGTTCGCTCAGCGGACGGCGGGTGGCCTCGGGATAGACGAGCTTGCCGAGCCGCCGCAGCCAGATCTCCAGGAGCGTGTGGCCCACCGAGCAGAGGTTGCGAAACTTGAACGCCTTCGTCTCACCGCCGGCCCGCTCGTTGGGATAGACGGGCACCTCCACGTAGGTCGCCTTGAGGTCGAGGAGCCTCGTGATCAGGTCGGCCTGAAAGCCGAAACCGTGCGAGTTGGAGTGCCACCGCATGACGTTGTAGCGGTAGTGAACCGCCAGGCCGTTGTAGTAGCGGATCCGGTAGCCGCTCAGCAGGTTGACGAGCAGCGTGAAGCTCCGGGAGACGCCCCGGCGGAACGGGCCTCGGAAGGTGGTGTCGGCCGGATACGGGATGATCATGTCGGCTTCGCCGACCCGCCGGAAGATCGTGACGAGCGTCTCCTTCGACTCGACGTTGTCACCGCAGATCATCCGGTAGTACTTGCCACGGCAGCGAAACGCCGCCTCGGCGTAGTTGGCCCCCACGCCCTGATTGACCTCGTTGACGTAGAGCGTGATCGGCAGGTCGGGGTGGGTGCGGAGATACTCGACGACCAGTTCGACCGACCGGTCCTTCGAACAGTCGTCCATGATCACGATGTCGTAGCTGATCCCCACCTCGGTCGCGGCCGCCACCACGGTGTCGAGGGTCGGGATGATGCCGTCCTCCTCGTTGTAGCAGGCGACGAACAGCGACAGATCGCAGTCGTGCGCGAGTTCGGGGGGCATCGCCTTCATGTCGTCGTCGCGTCGTCGTGATGAGGTGGAATCTCGGTCGCGGACTGCGGCGGCCGGCGCAGGGCGGCGGCATACGCGGGGCCGAAGATCAGCCAGCGAAGGCCGTCGAAGATGCGTGCCACGACGAGGAATTGCAAACGCCCCGTGTGCAGCCGCCCGTTCCGCTCCACGAGGTGGCCGCCGCCCACCAGCCGCTCGAGCCGAAGGTCGGCCACGCTCGCCGTGCCATAGCGGTCGAGGAGGGTCGCCCGAGGCAGCCGCCCCCCCGCATCGGCCAGTTCCTCGAGGATCCGAATCCGCAGAGACGCCACGGTGAGATTCACGAAGTTGAAGTAGCCGAACGCAAAGGCGAGCGAGGCGACCGTGTTGAGGACGACCAGGGCGAGCGTGTCGATGAACGACGCCCCGCCTCGCGAGCAGGCGGCGAGCGTGATCACGATCGTGACCGCGAGGCCGGCGCTGGCCCCGATCGCGAGCGCGGGATAGGGACTGCGGCCGCGAATAATCCGGGCCGTGATGACGTGCGAGACGCAGTACACGGCCAGGCCGAGCACGGGGGCGAGAGCGACGAGCGGACGATAGTCGGCGTTGTTGATGATGGTCATTGCGGCGGGTCAGCCTCCTGGCGGCATGCCGAGCAGCCGCCGCCAGTTCGAGAGCACGGTCGCCCAGGCCATGCCCTTCGGGGCGAGCCGGTAGCCATCGCCGTCGCGGGTCACCATGCCCTCGTGCACCATCGCATCGAGTCGAACCTCGACGGGGCTCGCTCCCGCGAGCAGGCCCCGCAGCTCCTCGGGCGAGCAGCCGGCGGCCCCCGAGTCGGCCACCGCCACGAGCAGCGTCATGCTCGGGCTGCGGTGCTCGAGGGCCGAGTAGGCGACGATGTACGCCAGCGCGCAGGCGGTGTGAAAGACGGCGACGTGGATCGCCTGCCAGCGGTCCGACGCGGTGAACCAGCGGCCCGGGAGGAAGTGGGAGACCGCGAGCCAGCCAAGGAGCACGCCAAAGAACACCGCCAGCAGGGCCGCCGTCTGCCGCCGTGGCAGCGCGATCCTCCACCAGGCGAGATGGAGGAGCAAGGCGGTGGCGAAGACGCCGATGGCGAGGAGCGCGGTGGACATGGCGGCGTCAGGCGGGAGGGAGGAACGTGACGCCGGGCCGCGCGAGACGGCCACAGATGCCCGCGGCCACGGCCGGCGGCAGGCCGACGAACACGCGGCTCCCGGCAGGCACGTCGGCCGGTGCATGGACTGGCTTGCCGAGGTAGGTGCGGCCCACGCGATTGGGATCCTCGTCCACAAAGAAGGCGATGGCGTCGCCCACCTCGGCCGCCAGCCAGGTGCCCGCGATCGAGGTGCCGAACAGACCGAGGGGGGCATCCGCACCGAGTCGCCGCAGCTGCTCGGCCGTGCTGCGGAGCCAGGCGAGGCTGCCGGCAATCCGCTGCCGAGCCGCAGTCACGTCGCCGAGACTCGGCGCGGGAACCGCGGCGCGGGCTGGACGGGCCACGACGGAGAGTTCCTTCGGAATCCAGTCTTCCGCGACCGACACGATCTCGTAGCCGGCCGCCGAGAGGGCCCGCACCAGCGAATCGGCGGTGAAGTGCGAGCGATGATCGGCAATCAGGAGTTCGAACGGGTTGGCCGGATGATGCGGCACCTCGATCAGCAACAGACCGCCGGAAGCGAGCTTGCCGCGGAGCGTGGTGAGGACATCCACCGGATCGACGATGTGCTCCAGCACGTGGATCATCGTGATCACGTCGAAGGTGCCGGGGACCTCCTGGACGGAGCCGACGTGCAGGGATTCGGTGTTCGGGATCGACTCGACCTCGGCGCGATACTTGCCGTCGAACTCGGTGCCGGCCTTCGTCCAGCCGGGTGCCACCTGACCGAAGGCGCGAATCGTGGCGCCGTTGCCGCAGCCGACGTCGAGCATCCGACCCGAGGACTTCAAGCCCGCGCGATCGCGAAAGGTCTCCAGAAGACGAACCGACCGCGACGCGGGCAGCCCCGACGACTGCTCGAACACCGCCTGCTCGGCACCGGCCGCCTGATGGTAGATCGTGTAGGACTTGTAGATCGCATCGATGTCGGCCAGAAACGCGTCGTCGGCCGGCTTCTGGACCGCGCCGCAGGCGCGGCACACGCCAAGCCGGCCGCCCGCGGGCCAGGCCCTGCAGTCCGACGTCACCCGGCGGAGCACCCGGTAGTCGGCCATCTCCTCGAGCGTGCCGCCGCCGCAGATGCCACACGCCGCCTCGCCCGCCACCGTCGCTGCCATCAGGCCACCTCGTCGATCGCCGCCCAGGGATCGGGCGACTCGAGCCCGAGTCTATCCCGCACGGCGGACGCATCGAGCGTGGTGTGGGCGGGCACGTGCTCCAGGCGGGTGCCTGACTCGGCCACGGTCACCGGCCGCACGAGTTCCGGAGCAAAACCCCAGCGGGCGGCCAGGCGGGCAGCCACGTCGGCGTAGGCCAGATCAGCCCCGGCGGAGACCTGGAGAATCGGGCCGAGCCTCTCGCAAGCAGCCGCCGCGATCACCGCCGCAGCAAGGTCGAGCGTCACGGGGGCCATCGGCAGGTCGGAGAATGGATGCACCGTTTCCCCACGGCCCAGGGTCGCCCGCCACCCCTCGATCACCGGCAGCGTCCGCCCGATCACCTTCGTGAGGCGAACGACGCTCACGGCGTCGCCGTAGGAAAGCAGCCGTTCCTCCGCCTCGGCTTTCATCCGGCCGTAGGCGGTCTGCGGGCAGCGCGGTGCCGATGCCGGCGTGAACGGCACCGTGCCATCGAACACCATGTTGGTTGACAGAAACACGATCCGACCCCCGGCGGCGGCGACCCTCCGGCCCAGTTCCACAGGGGCTTCCACGTTCACGCGGCGGGCCTCATCGGGCCGCGACCGGCAGGCCTCCGTCGACGTGACGGCGGCACAGAGCACCGCTGCGGCGACTCCGCCAGGCAGCCGCCACGATGCCGGATCGGCGGCGAGATCGAGCGGCAGCGTCTCGGGTGAACGACGGCGACTGGTGCGAATCACGTCGTGGCCGATGGCCTCGAGCCGCGCGGCGACCGCCGCACCGATCGTGCCGTCGGCCCCGACCACGAGCACTCCGCCAGCCTCGCCCATCGACTCGCTCCGCATGGGAAGAAGGCTGGTCAGGCGTCACCGAGTCGCACGATCGCGCGACCTGCCAGTCGGCCGCTCGTCATGTCGTCGATCGCCTCGTTGACGTCGTCGAGGCCGTAGCGACGCCCCACCACCCCGGCGAACGAGAGCCTGCCGTCCTGCACGAGCCGGACGTAGCGGGGAATGTCGATGTCGGGCCGGCTTTCCCCACCGTGCGAACCGACGAGACGCTTCTCGAAGTGGAGTGGCAGGGTCGAGATCGCGGCGGTCGCCCCCTTCGGCGGCACGCCCACGAGCACGGTCCGGCCGCGGCCGCTCGTCAGCCGGCTCGCCAGCGCGATCACGTCCACATTGCCGGTGTTGTCGATCGCCACGTCCACGCCATCGCCACCAACGATCGATCCGATTTCCGCGGCGACGTCGGCCGCTCGGGAGTTGATCGTGTGGGTGGCCCCGAGCGTGCGGGCCAGTTCGAGCCGGGCATCGACGAGGTCGATGGCGATGATCGGATGGGCCCCGGCGAGGGCGGCGCCCTGCACGATCGAGAGGCCGATGCCCCCCGCCCCGAACACGGCCACCGACTGGCCGATCGCCACCTGGGCGTTGTTGGTGACAACGCCGAAGGCCGTGGTGATGGCGCAGCCGAAGAGGGCCGCCGCCTCGATGTCGAAGTCGGCCGGAACTGCGGTGACGCGGTTCTCCGACACGATCGCATGCTCGTTGAAGGTGGTCACCCAGCCGGCGTTCACGGTGCCGAGCCGCGAGCCGTACGTGGGCGTGACCGACTCCAGCCCCGCCCCCTTCCGCCAGTGGAGCACGACGCGATCCCCGGGCTTCACGGTGCGGACGCCCTCGCCGACCTCGAGCACGGTACCGCAGCCCTCGTGGCCGAGCAGGTGGGGCAGAAACCGATCGGGCCCCTTGACGCCGTTGATCTCGCCAATCTGCGACCCGCAGATGCCGCTGGCGAGCACCTTCACGAGCACCTGCCCGAGCTTGAGCGGAGGCACTTCCACCTCCTCGATCACGAGGGGCTTCTTCTGCTCGACCAGGATCGCGGCGCGGGTCTTCATGGTTGGATCGTCTCGTACGCGAAGAATACACCGGGGTGGACGCCAGCCGTCAATCGATCGGATTGACGAGACCTGTGAAGCCGGCGTCGCGGAAGTCCGCCACGTTGCGAGTGTAGAACTCGGTCACGCCGTTGACGCGTAGCGTCACGGCGAGCACGAGGTCGTACGTTCGCCGCCGTGGAAACGCGGGGGTGGACAGGCCGGCATGAATCATCGGCCATGATCGGAGTTCGTGGCAGCAGAAAGAAAACCCCGACTCCTCGCGGAGGAAGGCCACGCGTCGGGCGGCCTGCGCCGCCGACAAGGGCTTCGCAAAGACCCCGGGATGCCGCAGGCCCGCGTACATCTCGAAGAGCACCTGATCGGCCAGCATCCATTCAGCCGGTGACCCGAGGGCCTCATTCACGAGCCTGATCGCCGCAGCATGCTCGCGACAGTCCTCGTCAGCGGCATAGAGGAGGACGTTGGTGTCGAGGCTCTTCACGACTCGGACGCCATCACGGATCGCTGCGGCCCGCGGGCCGCACCTCCTCGTCCAGCCCGTGGAGCATGTCCTTCAGGCGGCCGGCATCCACACGCACACCGCCACCGTGAAACGTGGGAAACCGAGCGGGCTGCTTCGGCGGCAGGGCCGGGACTTGCTCGAGGAGTCGGTCAACGGCCCGCCGCACCAGTTCGCTCACGGGCCGGTCCTGCTGCCGGGCGACGGCCCGCAACCGCTCCATCACAGGATCGGGGAAAAGCACCTGAATCTTTTGCATGGATCCATGCTACAGACGGATTCAAGCCCGATCAATGGTCGGCCGCCCGCCCTCTTGACGAGCCATTGACCACTGTACTACTACTGTGTACTGCAGGACGGCCCAGCCGGAGTCGCAGCATGTTCATTCGGATCGATCGGGGTGCGGCCACGCCGATTTCACGGCAGATCGCCGAGCAGATCCGCGCCCAGTGTCTGGCCGGGCTGCTGCCGCCCGGGCATTGCCTGCCGTCGGTCCGGCAACTCGCCCGGCAGCTCGTGGTGAACGTGAACACCGTCGTGCGGGTCTACGAGCGGCTGGCTGCCGAGGGCCTCGTGGAAATGCGACACGGCGAGGGCACGTTTGTCTTGCCTCCCGCCAGAGCGACGGGCGTGGCCGCAGAACTGAAGCTCCACCGCGAGCAGTTCGCCCGCGAGTTCGAGGCGGTCGTGCGGCGCGGCCTCCTGCTGGGGCTCACGATGCCCGAGATGCGTCGCATGCTGTCGGCCTGCGCGGCGCACGCCCGTCGGCAGATTGCCCGGAACACCACCGTGGAGAAGCAGTCATGACCGCCCTGGCCATTCAGATCGAACGGCTCGCCAAGTCGTATGGGTCGCAGCCGGTGCTGCACGACGTCTCGCTCGCCATCCCCGCCGGGCAGACCCTCGCCCTGCTCGGCTGCAACGGGGCGGGCAAGACCACGATGATCCGCATCCTGCTCGGCCTGATCCCTGCGGACACGGGACGCGTGCTGGTCGGCGGCGTCGATCCTGCCCGTGATCCCCTGACCGTCCGGCGTGACGTCGGCTATCTGGCCGAGGATCAGACGATGTACGGCTGGATGACGCCCAGCGAACTGTGCCGCTTTCTCGCACCCTTCTACCCGACCTGGGACATGCACTGGGCCCGCGACCAGCTCGATCGCTTCGGCATCCCGCAGCATGCCCGGATCGGGCGGCTCTCGAAGGGCCAGTCGGTCAAGCTCGGCCTTGTCGTGGCGCTGGCTCACCGGCCTCGCGTCGTCATTCTCGACGACCCCGCGATGGGACTCGACCCGATCGCTCGCAAGGATTTCAATCGTGACCTCGTCGAGCACCTGCAGTCGTCCGGCTGCACGGTGCTCTACAGTTCGCACCTGCTCGATGAAGTCGAGGCGGTGGCCGACGCCGTGGCCATCCTGCACCGCGGAACCATCGTGCGGAGCGGCACCACGGACCGGCTCCGCGACGAGGTCAAGCAGGTCCTTTTGCCCAGCGCCGCCATCGTGGGCACCACGCCGCCCGAGGGTCTGCTGGACGTTGCTCGCCACGACGACCGGGTGGCCCTCGTCATCGATCGCGCCGATCGCTTCATCGAGCATCTCTCAGCCAGAGGTGTCGAACACGAGGTGATCGACCTGCGGCTCGACGAGATCTTCGAGGCCTTTGTCATCGGCCGGCCCCGGGGCTGGCTCGACGATTCCTGGATCACGGCGGCTGCCTCGGCATAGCCGCTCCACGCGAGGTTCACCATGAGAAGCCTGATCTGGCAGCAGTGGCGTGAGAGCAGGGCCTTGCTGGCGCTGCTCATGACCTGGATGCTTCTGGCAACGCTCCATAGCGTGGCCTACGAGATCGGACACCGGTTCCGCGCGCCGGTAGGCCACTTCGGGACGGCCGCGCTCTTCCAAGCGACCTGCGCCGCCCTCGTGCTTGGCATGCGGGCATCCCAGGGCGAGCGGGCGGCCGGCACACTGCCATTCTCTGCGGCGCTCCCCGTCTCCATCCGCCGGATCGCGACGGCGCGGATCGTCTGCTGCGCGGCCGTGCTTGCGATCCCCATCCTCGTCGGAGCTGTGCTGCTGGCGCTCGCGCTCGCGAGCGGGCTCGTCCATCAGGTCGAGCCCCGAGACGAGTTGAAGTATGTGCCCTTGCAGCAGCGAGACACCGCTCCGGTCGCAACGGCCCTGGAGCAGTTGGCAGGCGTCACGGCGATCTCCATTGTCGCCGGTATCGAACTGATGCTGGTCGTTGCCGCCATCGGCTGCCGGCTTCGCACGCCATCAAGGGTCGGCCTCGTGGGCGCGGTACTCGCCGTCGCATCGAGTTTCGCCGAGGGCTACTGCTGGGTGGACGATTGCCATGCAAGGTCACAGGTCCTTTGTGGCGCGGTGTTCCCTCAATCACTCATGGTGTTTTGGGGATACAGCGTTGAACACGGTGGCTACTCCGACCCCTTTGTGGCTTCACGGTGCTGGATCGCGCTCATGCTCGCCACGCCCATCCTCATCCTTCTTGGCTCCCTGTTCGTCACCCAGTACGGCCGGCTCCGATCGCCCGCGTCGGACGCGAAGCCGACTCGGCACCGGTTCCGAATGCCGTCCCTGTGGTCGCATCTGCCGCTCCATCTGCCGGGCCGCCTGGCCGCGCTGGTGTGGCTCGACCTGCGCCAGTCAGGGCCGCTGGTAGTTGCGGGGCTCGCGTTCGCCCTGCTCATCACGCTGGCGACGCCGCGGCACTCCGCGGGGGGTGTGCCGGTGCTCGCGGCGCTGCCGCACTCCGCCTGCTTCGTTGGCATGCTCTGGGCGGCGGTCGTCGGATCCGCGATCTACTCCGCGGAACTGGAAAGTGGCCTGGGCGGGTTTTGGAGGTCGCGGCCCATCGCCACGACCAGTTGGTTCTGGTGCAAGTTTCTCGTGGGGTTGGCCGCGGTCCTGCTGGTGCTCGATGGGGTCACGATCGTCGCCACCTGGTACTCGACCACCCTCACGATGCAGACCGGCATGAGTTGGACCTACGTCGGAACCGTGCCGATCCTCCACGCGCTGATGTATGCCCTGGCCGTGCTGGGAACGTGCTGGCTTCGCACACCAGTGATCGGCGCCTTCGTGGCCATCCTGGCGTACATGATTCTCCACGTCGCGGTTGGGTCGTTCGCGAGCACGTATCGCCTGGAGCCGTTCATGGTTTACAACTCGTTGCTGCTCTCGGAACTCGCTGGAACCGTCGACTTCACAAGGCACGGCTATCCCCTCGTCTACGGCACTCTCGCCGCGTCCGTCGTCATCCTGGGGGCGATGGCCTCCCGCCTCGCCACGCCGCTGATGCCAGCCTCTGGCCGCTGGGTCACTCGAAGGTGATGAACGAGTGGTCGCCGGTGTAGCCGGCGTGGGCGAACCACCACTCCCAGGCCTGCGGCGAGCAGAACATCTGGCACGTGAACTGCCAGTAGAGGAGGTTGACCTTCTCCTCCTCCGTTCGCCACGACTCCACGCAGAGATACTTGTGCCGCCGGCCCACCCGCTCCATCTCCTGGAGCGCGGCGTAGAGATCGAAGCATTCGAGGTTGTGCAGCGTGTTGATCGAGATCACGAGGTCGAAGCTCTTGTCGGCGAAGGGAAGCTTCGCGGCGCTCGCATGGCGGAGGAACGGCTTGACCTCTTCCTTGGCGTGCTCGAGGGCGTAGGTCGAGACGTCGATGCCCGCCACCTCGACGCCCGGCACGGCCTGCGTGAAATCGTAGAGCAGGAAACCCTTGCCGCAGCCGACGTCGAGGATCCGGTCGCCCGGCTTGATGCCGTAGTGGGCCACCATGGCGTCGGCCACCTTCCGCCAGCGGCCGTCGTAGGAGTAGCCGCCGTAGCCCGTCTTGCGGTCGCCGTCCCAGTAGTCCTTGCCCCACTGCTTGGCGAGCTTGGCCGCCTCAGCCTTGGGAAACTCCGTCACCCGAGCGACGTAATCACGCTTCGTGCTCTTGTGGACGACGGAGAGGAAATCGACGTAGGCCATGGTTCGGCTCCAGAGCGGGTCAGGTGTCCATGCGATCGAGGGCCGCGGCGACCTTCGCGAGCTGGGCGGCGCGGCGGGCTTCCCGGTCGGCACCAGCGCCGGCGAACGTGCGGCGACCGTCGGCGGGCAGGAACTCGTTGAGCATGATACAGCACCACTTCAGCTCGTAGACCGGCAGCAGGAGATCAACGCGGCGGCGGAAGCCGGACGGTGCGCCCCACAGGCCGGCCAGCGACGCGACGAACACCGGCAGGTGCTCCCGCGGTACGGGCACCGCGGGCTGGCAGAAGAAGTCGCAGGCCATCTTGGCGGGATCGTCGTGGCCGGCGTACTCGAAGTCGAGAAACCGCAGGCGGCCGTCGGCGGCGAGAATCGCGTTGTGGAAGCCGAAGTCGGACGGGTTCAGGCAGCGGTCGATGGTGGCGAGCGGTTCGTCCACGCCCGTGCCCGCCGCCGCCAGCACCGACTCGCGGACGCGGCGCCACGCCGGCGCGATGCGGCAGCCGACGAGCTCGGCCGCCTCGCGGCCGAGCGGCGAGGCCACGTCGATCCCGCCCAGCCGTGCGACGCGGCGATCCACGCACGCCGCATGAGCCGCGATCGAGAAACAGGCCTCCGATGCCTCGGGAAGTTCGGAGGCGCGGGGAGTCTCGCGATGCTCGTTGACGGCGCGGAAGAATGACGCCGCCTCGGCGACGTGCGCTGCCGTCACTTCGCCGGCGGCGAGCTTGCGGCCGGCGACGAACTCGTAGACGGCCATGCCCGCGGCGTGGTCGCTCGCGAGCGGCTGCGGCAGGGCTCGCGCCCCGACCTCCCAGGCGAACGCGCTGAAGCCGTAGTCGGCCCGCAGCCGGTCACGGGGATCGGCGGGATCGCGGAAGTAGACCTTGAGCACAACCGGCGCTCCCGTCGACGCGACGAGGTACACGCGGTTGTTGCCGCCGCCCACGATCGGTTCGAAGCAGTCGGGCGGCGAGACACCCGCTGCGCGGAGAACTGGCGCGGCGAGATGCATGATGTCGTCGATGGCACCGGGGTCCGTCATGCAGCGTCCTGCGATCTCAGGCACTGCCCCCATCGCTTACGCGATTGGGCTTCCTGATCCAGCAAGCGTAACCGTGTCAGCGGTACGGCCGAGTTCCCCGCGGGAGCGTGCCAACTCATGATCGTGCCTCCGCGAGAAGCCGCTCGACATCAGCCCATGATGCGGCCAGTTCGACACCCGCGGGCGGCTCATGAAGCAGGCCGGGACCGAAGAGGATCCGCCGCACTCCCGCGGGGAACCGCGGGTCGGTGAGCAGTTCCGGAAGATCGTCGATGAACGTGGTGCAGCCCAGCGCCTCGATCCGGGCGAGTTTCGCCTCCTTCGTCTCCTCGAAAAAGACGCGGTCGCGGGGTAGCCCGATGGCGGCCTCGTCGTGAAACCCGTGCCGGGCGAGAAAGTCGCGGGCGGCGGCGTGGAGATCGTGCCGCTCGCCGAGATACGGAAACCGCGTGCGGTGGCTGACGATGGCGACCGGC
>JAGWWA010000083.1 GCA_018970605.1 Planctomycetota bacterium
AGGTCGCCCTTCACGAGCGTCACCCCGGCCGACTCGATGGCGGCGTCGGAGCCGGTGCCCATGGCGATGCCCACGTCGGCCGCGGCCAATGCCGGCGCGTCGTTGATGCCGTCGCCGGCCATCGCCACGGTGCGGCCCTCCGCCTGCAGGGCTCGCACGAGTTCGTGCTTGCCCTCGGGTTTCACTCCGGCACGAAACTCGTCGATCCCGAGCCCGGCGGCCACGGTGCGGGCCGTCTGCTCGCTGTCGCCGGTGAGCATGATGATCCGCAGCCCACGGTCGTGCAGGCTCCGGACCGCCTCGGGCGTCGAGGCTTTGATTGGATCCGACACCGCAATCAGCCCGGCGAAGTGCCCATCCACAGCGACGTGCATCACCGTGCGGCCCTGCTGCTGAAGCGCGACGGCACGGTCGTCGAGTGCCGCCAGATCGGTCACGCCCTCGTCGGCGAGCCATGCCCGCTTGCCGACGAGCACCGTGCGACCCTCGACGCTCCCCCGGGCGCCGCCGCCCGTCACGGAGTTGAAGTTAGCCACCGCGGGCACTGAAATGCTTCGCGCCGCGGCACCCGCCACGATCGCCCGTGCCAGCGGGTGCTCGCTGTTGTGCTCGACGCCCGCGGCCAGTCGCAAGAGCTCCGTCTCGCTGATCGACGCCGACGGCAGGCACTCGGTCAGCGTCGGACGGCCGGCGGTGAGCGTGCCCGTCTTGTCCACGACCACGGTGTCCACCTTTTCGAGCCGCTCGAGCACCTCGGCGTTCTTCACGAGCACGCCTTCGCGGGCCCCGCGGCCGATGCCGACCATGATCGACATCGGCGTCGCGAGCCCGAGCGCACAGGGGCAGGCGATGATCAGCACGGCGACGGCGTTGACGAAGGCCCATGCCAGCGGCGGCTGCTCCGGCGCCGCGATCGCCCACACGAGAAACGTGATGAGCGAGATCGCCAGCACGGCGGGCACGAAGTAGCCGGCCACGGCGTCGGCGACCTTTTGGATCGGAGCCCGGCTCCGCTGCGCGTCGGCCACCATGCCGATGATCCGCGAGAGCACGGTGTCTTTGCCGACCTTGTCGGCGACCATCAGAAACGAGCCGGTCTGGTTGAGGGTGCCGCCGATCACGGCATCGCCCACCCGCTTCTCCACCGGCATCGGCTCGCCGGTGATCATCGACTCCTCGACCGAGCTTCCACCGTCCGTGAGCCGGCCGTCCACGGGGATCTTCTCGCCGGGCCGCACCCGCAGCACGTCCCCCTGGTGCACCTCATCGAGCGGCACCTCGCGTTCGTCGCCGTCGCGGACCACGCGGGCCACGGGGGCCGCGAGCGAGAGCAGCTCCCGGATGGCGGCCCCCGTGCGGTGGCGGGCCCGCAGTTCGAGCAGCTGGCCGAGCAGCACCAGCGTGATGATCACCGCCGCCGCCTCGAAGTACATCGGCACGCCGCCGTCATGCCGAAATTGGTGCGGGATCGCCGCGGGAAACACCACGGCGACGAGGCTGTAGAGATAGGCGGCCCCGGTGCCGATGGCGATCAGCGTGAACATGTTGAGGTGGCCGGTCGCGATCGAGCGAAAGCCCCGTTCGAAGAACGGCCAGCCGGCCCAGAGCACAACCGGCGTGGCGAGGGCCAGCTGCAGCCAGGGCTCGATCGTCGGCCCCAGCCAGCGACCGACCGGCACACCCAGCATCGGCAGCATCGATATCAGGAACACGGGCAGCGTGAGCGCCGCGGCGATCCAGAACCTGCGCGTCATGCCACGGAGTTCGGGATCGTCCTCCCCCGCATCGAGCTGCAGCGTCTTCGGCTCCAGATCCATGCCGCACTTCGGGCAGGCCCCGGGCCCGACCTGCTCGATCTCCGGATGCATGGGGCAGGTGTAGATGGCATCGGCGCGGCCGGCGGGTGCCTTGGCGGCCGGGCGGTGCGACCCGCAGCATGGCGGCACGGCCGCTGCGGCGGAGGGCGAGATCGAAAGCAGCCCATCGCCGAGGAACTTCCGCCGGCACCCCTCGGAGCAGAAGTAGGAGGTGACACCGTCGCGGACCGCGCTCCGGGCGGTCTTCTCATCAACTGTCATGCCGCAGATGGGATCGGTGGCCATGAATGCAAGGGACTCCCTGAGGGGTCATTAGCGTACCCTCCCCGGCGCGGTCCACCCTCACCCGTCTGCCGCCTGCGCTTGATTGGATTGATCCGTGTGGGCTCCGTCCGCTTCGAGCCTTTCGGCGTGGTGATCGTGGCACGTGAAGAAGAGCACCTGCGTGCCTGCCGAGAACGCCCGGAGGACATCCGCCGCGACGGCCATGCGCGCGTTGTCGAAGTGGACGAGCGGATCGTCGAGCATGACGAAGCCGCCGTCACCTTGCAGGTAGGCCTCCGCCATCGCCAGACGCACGGCCAATGCCAGCGCACCGCCCCCACCATGCGACAGGCGATCCGGTGGCAGCGACACCGCCCCCCGCACCACGCTCGCCGGCAGCTGGCCGTCGAATCCAAGCGCGGCCGCGCCCCCCGTGATCCGCGAGAAGAGCCCTGCCACCCGATCGCTGAAATCCGCCAGCGGATCGACGGCGGCAGCCGCAAGGCGATCGAGCTCCTGCTGGATCCGCAGATATGCCCGCCCCTGCGCTCGGGCCCGGTTGAACACCCGCTCTGCGGCCGCGGCCTGCTCGGTCACGTCTTCGCTGCGGCCATCCCCGAGCTCGCCGGTCACCTCGCCAAACGCCTGCCGCAGCCCCGGCAGTTGCTGCTGTTTCGTGCTCAGTTCAGCTTGCGCGTGGTCGAGTTTTCGCACGAACTCGTTGACCGACCCAAATCCCTCCGGCAGCTTGGGCAGGCTCTCGAGCGAAGCCACGGCACCCTGCAACGCAGTCTTCGCGTCGAGCCAGCGCTCAGCGAGTGCCTCGAGATCCTTGCAGTGCAACTCCCACTTCCGGATCGACTCCTCGTGCCTCGCGGCCTGAGCGTCTCCGTCGGTGAGCTGCTTGGTGATCCTCGCAATCTCGTCATCGATCGTAGCCAGGTCGCGGGTGGCAGGCAGGTTCTCGATCTTCTGCACCTCCGTCTCCCACTGCTCGAAGGTCTTGCCTTGGAGCAGGCCGTCGTACACGAGCTTGCATGACACAGCTGCCGCAACGCACTCGCGATGCTTGGTGGCCATCTCGCGGGCAGCCTGCGGCGATGCGGCATTGCACGCCTCGAGCTGCCCGGCGAGGGCATTCCTGTCGTCCGCGATCGACCGAAACAGGACGTCCACGTCCTCGTCGCCGCTCTCCACGGTGACCGTGATACCCGCCGCCTGCACGCGAACCCGTGCCGTGGCCTTGCCGCTCGCCACGCCTGGCCCGACGGAGGTCGTCTCGGCCGGCTCGGAGCCTCGCTCCACCACGACCGTCGTGGCCTCTTGCGACGAGATCCGCCACGACAGCGCCCGTGCGGCCAGCTTGTTTTCCGCCGTCGTGATGGCGTCCTCGAGCCGGTCGATCTCACGGAGGTTGTCCTCGCCGGGATGCGGATGTGCCTGAGCGACGTCGTTGGCCCTCGCCCACTCCTTCCTGGCCTCATGGATGCCCTCGAAGGATTTCAGCAGCGCTGCCGCGTTCACCTTCGCCTGGGCGGTGACACGCTCCTGCTTCACCGCCTGAAGGTGCGCATCGAGATTCGGCCGGTGCTGCGTCCATGCGTCGATCGCGGCCTTCGCCTGCGGCCACGCCGTGAACGCGGCCGCCATCTCGGCGACGTCCTGCCTCAGTCGCGGAATCCGCTCCTCCAGCAACTCACGCCTTCCGAGCCCCTCGCGAAGTTCGCCATACTTTTCGACGAACGCACTCAGCCTGCGAATCTCGTCTTCGAGCGCCGCCACCCGCGTGGTGATCTCGTCCAGCCGGCGCTCCAAATCCACGATGCGGTCGCGATCCGCCAGCAGCTGCTTCCAGGCGTACCAGGCCCCCAGGATGTCGCCAACGTCTCGCTTCCAGGGATCCGCAAGGCCTTTCTCCCTGCCGTTCTGCGGTTCGGGCCGGCTATGCACGTCGTCCCAGCGACCAAACGCCTCCTTGATCTTGTCCGCCAGTTTCCGCCGCAAGAGCTGCTCATCCACGTCGGCGGTCGCGTCGGCGGTCGCCTGGAGCAGGTCGCGGATGTCGCGCAGCTCACCGGCCTTGTGCTTATCTCGGATCGTCTCGAACGTGCGTTCGAGTTCCGCCTGGCCCGTGAACAGCACGTGCCGAAACGTCGCCTCGCCGTGCACGAGCATCTCTCCAAGCCGCTTCTGGACGGCACCGGGATCGACGATCGTCGTCGTACCGTCGCTCAGCCGGCTCATCTGGGCGGCGCCCCAACGCTTTTCGAGCGCCCAGCGTGCGCCGCCGTGCTCAAACGTCAGCGTGACGTGGGCGTGATCGCCTGTGGGCAGCGGCAGCCACGGCTTCACGCTCTTCTCGAGTTGCTTTGGTGTCAGGTCCGTGGGCGTAAACAAGGCATGAAAAATCGCCTGCCGGAGCGTGCTCTTTCCCAGTTCGTTCGGTCCATGGACGACCACCAGGGGCTTCGCCAGATCCCAGGACTGGTCTGCGAAACGGCCGAACGGATGCAGCTTGATCGATTTCAGCTTCATGCCCGCGACACCTCCTCGATGAGCTGGTGGGCGAGCGTGGCGGCGTCGGGGTGATCCGCGTCTTCGAGCAGAGCCGTCAGCAGCCGCTGGGCCAGTCCGCCGCTGCGGTATCGGCGCTCGATCTGGGCGGCATCGATCCGGTCGTGGATATCGCCGGGGTCGTCGGTGAGGCTCAGAAACCCGGGCCGCAGCCGGTCGAGCTCTGCTGTGAGTTGAGCCCGCTCGGCCGTCGAGAGCCGGCCGGAGAGTTGCAGGTCGAGAACCGTGGATCCGGCATCGATCGCCTCGCACGCGCGCACGAGGTCGGCCACGTCATCCGCGGAGACGACTTCTTGCACGAGTCTGCGGAACGAGATCCGGCCCGGCGCGAGCCGCTCGTACCGCGTCACCCGGTCGCCGTCGCACTCGATGCTCCAGGCCGATCCGGCATGGCGACACCGGAGCGAGTCGGGCGTGTGCGTGCCGGCCATGAAATACGGCGACCGCTCGCCAGTTTCCGACGTCGGAAACGGCACGTGGATGTGGCCGAGCAGCCAGGTCGCCACCCCGGCCGCCTCGAGCGCGGCGGGCTCCATGGTGAAATACCGGCCCTCGGCATCGAGGCCCAGACCCGTCACATTGCCGTGGGCGATCCCAATTTTCAATCCGTCGGTGCACTGCCTCGCCGTCTCCGTGACCCAGCCAATGGTGGGCTCGGCACCAGTCTTGGACGGACAGGGACACGAAAAGAAGTGCACCGCCTGTCCCTCGACGTCGTACGACTTCACGGCGGGATCCACGAGCAGGTCGATGCGGGCGTCAGCCTCGATCGCCCTGCGAAACCGCTTCCAGACCTCCGTTTCGGAGTTGGCGTAGTGGTCGTGATTGCCGGGGACCACGATCACGGCCACGCCCTCGAAACCCCGCAGCACGGCAGCCGTCGCGTCGATGTCTTCCTTCTTGACCCGCGTGCTGTCGAAAAGGTCGCCGGCGACCACGAAGAAGTGGGCGCTGCGCTCGTTGGCGACGGCCACGAGCCGGCCCAGGGCGGCGAAGCGCTCCTTGATCAGGCGATCGGCCACGGCGGGAGGGTATTGCTTGAACGGCAGGCCGATGTGATTGTCGGCGGTGTGGACGATTCGAACCGGCATCTGAAGTATTCCTGCTGCAAAAACCGACCAACTCCGGGCGAAGAGCCGTCCGACTCCTCCTGCGTCACACTTGCCGCTGCGCTTCGAGGGCCTTCAGCCAAGACCCGGCACGGACGGTCCAGCCTGGTGTCAAGCATACCGCTGCACGCGGGGTCCGGATGTGCCACCTCGCCGCTCGGCGCCGAACATATCGCCATCGCTTCCGAGATCGCGATTCCTGGGTCGCGCCGACGAATGCCGTCGCGTGTTCCTGGTTCCAACAAGCCCCGAGCGGGAGCGAGGGGATGGAGTCGGCATCGGGGACAGGCGTTGTGGCTCAACCACCGTGGATCCCGTCGCTGGCGCTCGGGGCTTCCTGGTCAGGTCGCGGCGCGCCGACGATTGTCGTCGTGTGCTCCTGACAGATGACCGCCGCCGGCTAGCGGCGCACCAGCGCGTGGAACTCGGCCGTGAGCCGCTTCGTAATCGGCCCGGGAACGCCCGCCCCGACCTTGCGGCCATCGATCTCCACGACCGGGATCACCTCGGCCGCCGTGCCAGTGAGAAAGCATTCGTCGGCAGTGTAGAGATCGTGCCGCACCAGCGTGACCTCGCGGCAGTCGATGCCGGACGCGGTCGCGAGTTCCATCACCGCGTTGCGGGTAATGCCCTCCAGGATGCCCGCATCGGGCGGCGGCGTGAGGAGCTTGCCGCTGCGGACGACGAACACGTTGTCGCCCGTGCACTCGGCCACCTCGCCCTTGTGGTTGAGCATCAACGCCTCCACACAGCCCGCCTGCAGGCCCTCGAGCTTGGCCATGATGTTGTTCAGGTAGTTGAGCGACTTGATCCGCGGCGAGAGGGCGGCTGACTGCGTCCGCTGGGTGGCGGCGGTCACGATCCGAAGGCCCTTCTCGTAGAACTCCTTGGGATAGAGGCTGATCGTGTCGGCGATCACGATCACCTGCGGGTGCTTCGTCTTGTTGGGATCGAGGCCGAGGCTGCCGGCGCCGCGGGTGATCACCAGCCTCACGTAGCCATCGGCGAGGTTGTTGGCGGCGAGCGTGTCGACCACCGCCTTCGCCACCACGGGCTTCGAGAGCGGGATCTCGAGGCAGATCGCCCGGGCGCTGTCGTAGAGCCGGTCGAGATGCTGCTCGAGCCGGAACACCTTGCCCGCGTAACTCCGCAGCCCCTCGAAGACACCGTCGCCATAGAGCAGGCCGTGGTCGAACACGCTCACGACCGCCTGCTCCTCGGGGACGAGGCGGTCGTTCATGAAGATGATCCGCGACATGGCGTAAGGTTCCTGGCGTGCGCTGGGCGGAACGGCGAGGCGGGCCGCCGATGGAAGGCGTGTTCAGCCCGCCTTCCGCCGGGCTGCATGACGAGCCTGACCGGCCTCATCGGAGGAAAGCGGAGCGTCATCGACGCGACCCGCCGCCAACCGCACGATCCGGTCGGCCCGCCGGGCAACAGCCGCGTCGTGCGTGACGAGCACTATAGAAAGGCCGTCGGCGCGGTTCAACTCGCAGAGTGTATCGAGGATTCCGGCACCCGTGGCCTCGTCGAGATTGCCCGTCGGCTCGTCGGCGAGCAGCACCCGCGGCCGAGTGACGAGCGCCCGGGCGATCGCCACCCGCTGCATCTCACCCCCCGAGAGTTGCCGCGGCTTGTGCCGCAGACGCCCGCCAAGACCGAAGCGGTCGAGGAGCGCCCGCGCGGTGTCGCGAGCCTGGTGACGGACGCGGAGCCATTCGATCACGCCGTGCCGCACCATCAGCGGCGCGAGGACGTTTTCCAGGGCGTCGAGTTCGGGGAGCAGGTGATACGACTGAAAGACCATCCCGACGGCGGTGTTTCGCAGCCGGTCGCGTCGGGACGACGACAGCCCGTCGATCCGCGTGCCATCGAGTTCGATGGATCCGGCGTCGGCGGCGTCGAGCAGGCCCATGAGGTGCAAGAGCGTGCTCTTCCCGGAGCCGCTCTGGCCCACGATCGACACGAACTCGCCGGTGGCGAGGTCGAAGTCAACGCCCCGGAGCACCTCGAGCGTGGTCTCGCCCGAGCGGTAGTTCTTGCGGAGGTCGCGAACGCGGAGGATCGCCGGGGCTGTCTCAGTCATGCCGCAGCGCCTCCACGGGGTGCAGCCGCGCCGCCCGCAGGGCCGGCAGCACGCTCGAGCCGACGGCGATTCCGACGGCGCCGACGATGATCCAGAGCACCGTGAACGGATGAACGATCGAGGGGATCCGGTAGAAGTAGTAGATCGAGGGATCGAAGACCCGCTCGCCCGTGCACCACTCGACGCCGGCGCGGATCGAGTTGATGTTCCAGGCGATCGAGAGCCCGAGGGCGAGGCCCGCCCCGGCGCCCACGATGCCGAGAAACAGCCCGTAGCCCAGGAAGATGCCGCCGATGCCGCCGGCCGAGGCGCCGAGCGACTTGAGGATGCCGATGTCCCGCGTCTTCTCGACCACGATCATGAAGAAGATCGCGAGGATCCCGAACCCGGCCACGGCGATGATCAAAAACAGGAGGATGTTGAGCACCGACATCTCCATGTCCACGGCCGCGAGGAGCGGGCCCTGCTTGTCGCGCCAGGTGGAGACGGCGTAGAGATCGGCCGGGAAGACCTTGCGGAGCGTGTCGCGAACCCGGTCGAGGTCGGCCCCCTCGCGGAGCTTGATCTGGATCGAGTTGACGCTCGCCAGGCCCGACTGCGGGTCGATCATGCCCCGCATCCGCTGGAGCGATGCGATCGGCACGAACACGAAGTTCGAGTCGTACTCGCTCATCTTGCTCTCGTAGAAATCGACCACGGTGAACGTGTCGCTGACCGCCTTCGGCGGCGTGCCGGCGGTGGGGAAGGTGATCTTCACGTCGTCACCGGGCAGCACCAGGAAGCGGTCGGTTCCGGCGTTGTCGCGAAAGCTGGCCAGGCCGATGCCCGGCACGATGCCGGTGAACTGCTCGCGCGCCGGATCCATCTTCGTGCCCTCCTCGGGCCGCGCCTGCCGGAATGGATCGGCCGGTTTTCCAGCGGCGGCGGGATCGGCCGCCGCCTGATCCGCTGCCTGATCCGCAGACGGCGCCGCCGCATCCGCCGCCGTGGCGGCGAGGACGGCGTTGACCTGTTGATCGACTGATCGGGCCGGCCCACTTTCCGCCGCCCCGGCGTCCACGCCTGCGCGACGGTCGGCCTCGAGTTTCTCCCGCCAGACCCGCTCCCGCTCCACCCGCATGCGGCGGTGAGGCCAGCCCGCACCTTCAAGCGCCGGCCGCGTGACGGCCTTCGTGTCGGACTGGCTGTCGATCGTGTCGTAGCCGCCGTCACGGAGGCCGAACGAGAGCTGGCCGCGGTTGGCCGGGTGCTGGAGATAGCGACCGAAATCACTCACCTGGGCGTGCGTGGCCTCGTCGATCCCGATCAGCATGATCTGCCGGGTGATCCACTGGCCACGGACCTGAAAGTTGAGCATCGCCGGCACCGCCACGGTGGGCGTCATCCCCACGATGTCATCTCCGGCAGCCCGTTTGATCTCGTCCATGTGCCACTGCGGATCCTGGAACCCGGAGAGCGAGTGGCTCTCGAACACGAGGTCGGAGAGGATGCCGTGAATCCGGGTCTGCATCTCGTGGGAGAAGCCTGCCATGACGGCGTTGACGACGATCATCGTCGCCACGCCGAGCGTCACGCTGACGATGCTCGCCAGCGCGATCCAGCGGGTGCGGAGATACCGCCAGCAGAGGAGGAGTTTGTACATAGCCGTCGCGCGAGCCTCTCGGGGGGCGGAACGATAGCAGCCCCCCCGCACCGCCGAAACCCCGGAATCGCCCCTGCTTCTGCCCACGGACGCCCGCGGCCTCACGGCCGGTCGGCTTTCACGGCACGAACTCAGCGAGGGGCTGCCCTAAGCCGGATCACGCCCGCGGGCGGTGGATCGGGAACAGGATCACGTCGCGGATGCTCGCCGCGGCGGTGAGGAACATCACCAGCCGGTCGATGCCGATCCCGAGGCCGCCCGCCGGCGGCATGCCGTGCCGCAGGGCTGTGATGAAGTCGGTGTCCATCCGGGCCATCGACTCCTCGGCCGCCATGCCGGCGAGCTGCGTGCGAAACAGCTCCTCCTGAAGATCGGGGTCGTTGAGCTCGGTGTAGGCGTTGGCCAGCTCCATGCCGGCCACATAGAGCTCAAACCGCTCGGCCACGTGCGGCTGCCCCGCCTTCCGCTTGGTAAGCGGGCAGATCGAGGCGGGATAGTCGATCACGAACACCGGCCCGTCGAGCGTCTTCTCGACCGTGGCCTCGAAGAGATCGCTCTTGATCACGTCGGGGTGCCGGCCGGCCGTCTCGAGGCCCACCTTCGTGGCCGCAGCCGCCACGCTCACGGGATCGGTCGGATCGCAGCCGGTCACCTCGCGAATCAGGTCGTCGTATTTCGCCCGTCGAAACGGCGGCGTGAGATCGACGGGCCGGCCCATCCACTCGAAACGTGTGGCCGCCCCGGCGACCTTGGCGGCCTCAAGGATGATCGCCTCGGTGAGGTCCATCATGGTCTCGTAGTTGCCATAGGCCTCGTAGGCTTCGAGCATCGTGAACTCGGGGTTGTGCCGCGTGCTCACGCCCTCGTTGCGGTAGACGCGGCCGAGTTCGAACACCCGCTCCATGCCGCCGACGAGCAGCCGCTTGAGATGAAGCTCCAGTGCGATCCGGAGCACCAACGGCATGTCGAGCGCATTGTGATGCGTGGTGAAGGGCCGAGCGGCGGCGCCTCCGGCGGTCTCCTGCAGCGTCGGCCCCTCGACCTCGAGATACCCCCTGTCGGCGAGCACTCGGCGGACCGCCTCGACGATGCGGCTGCGGGCCACGAAGCGGTCGCGGACGCCGTCGCCATGGATCAGGTCGAGATACCGCATCCGCTGGCGGAGCTCGGGATCGACGAGTCCGTGGTACTTGTCGGGGGGCGTCTCCAGCGACTTCGTGAGAAACTCGAGGTGCGAGACGAACACCGTCATCTCGCCGGTCTTCGACCAGCCGAGCCGGCCATCCACGCCGACGATGTCGCCGAGGTCGAGGCAATCGACGACCTTCCAGACATCGGGGCCGACCTGTTTCTTGCCGAGCATCAGCTGGATGCGGCCGGTGCGGTCGTGGAGATCGACGAACACGAGGCTGCCGGCGCTCCGCAGCAGCATGATCCTCCCCGCGACGCGGACGGTCGGCCCGTCGTCGGCCGCCTTGTCGACGCCGTCGCCCCGAACCCGCACCTCGGCGATCGGCACGATGCCATCGAACCGCCTGCCCCAGGGGTCGATGCCCATCGCGACGAGCCGGTCGAACTTGTCCCGCCGCGCCTTTTCCAGCTGAGCGGCGGTGCCGGAGGCGGATTCCCCGGGGGAACCGGCGGGCGAGGATGCAGGCCGTTTCGGATCGGGAGCGTCGTGCATGGTCGGCTGTCGTGGTGGGATGAGGACGGACGGGGAGAGCGTCGGCCGCGATTGTCCGCCATGGACGCTGTTTGGAGAAGCCTGTTTTTCCCTCGGGCGGGCTACACTTCGAGGTGCCTGCCGAGCCGCATGACATGAGCCATTCGCCGCATCCGCCGTCGCTGTTCAGCGTCGAACTCCGCACGGCGCGGTGGGAGATGCTCGTGGACTGGTATCGCGACATCCTCGGGCTGAGGGTGCTGCTGCGCGTGGTGGACGACCACTATGCCCTGCTCGATGCAGGCTGCACGCGGCTGGCAATCATGGGCCGGGCCACCCCCGGCGAAGCGAGCGGCCGCTGGAGCCTCGGCTTCGAGACCGACGACCTCGACGCCGTCTGGCAGCGGCTCGGCGCCGCCGCCGCCTCACCGCCGCGGGCCAATCCCGAAGGGTTTCGCGAACTCGTGGCGATCGATCCCGACGGCAACAAGATCCGGCTGTTCTCCTGGGCCCCGGGGCATCATGCATGACCGCCGCGGCTTCCGCCCCCGTGCTGATCGGCATCCTCACGGTCTCCGACCGGGCAAGCCGCGGCGAGTATGCCGACGAGGGCGGGCCCGCGATCCGCGACTATCTCCGCGACGTGCTCGCGAACCCGTGGCAGCCCCGCGAGCGGATCGTGCCGGACGACCGCGACACGATCGCTGCGGCGATCCGCGACCTCGCCGATTCGGGCTGCTGCCTGATCGTGACCACTGGCGGCACCGGCCCCGCACCCCGCGACGTCACGCCCGAGGCCACGGAACAGGTCTGCACGCGGATGCTGCCCGGGTTCGGCGAACTGATGCGGCAGGAGTCGCTGAAGTATGTGCCTACGGCGATCCTCTCGCGGCAGACGGCCGGCATCTGCGGCCGGGCGCTCGTCGTCAACCTACCGGGCCGGCCGAAGAGCATCCGTCAGTGCATCGACGCCGTCTTCCCGGCGATCCCCTACTGCATCGACCTGATCCACACCGGCAACCCATCGCCGCCTCGGCTGGAGACGAACCCGGATCGCCTCGTCGCCTTCCGGCCGAAGCAGGCGTAGCCAGGGCGTGGTAGGCCACCCGGCAGCCTATGAGCATCTGATGATGCCTCTGCATGGTCACTCTGATGAGCATCGAATCGCGTCGGTGCCAGCAGGTTTGACGGCGGACATTTGCATTTCTAAAATCG
>JAGWWA010000161.1 GCA_018970605.1 Planctomycetota bacterium
GCGGGCCGCGGAGGCTAGCGACCGCGAAAACCGCCTGAAAGGCCGGTTTGGCGTGTCGCCTCGCCTTCCCATCCCTCGCCGAACGCGCCGGTCAGCCAGACGAAAAAGCCTCGGGAAGGACTCTTTCCACAGACCGTCAGTGCTCGAGCGTGGCGTCGGGCTCAGGGAGCCAGTGCGTGAGAATCGCACCCACCACCGCATAGGCGCCGGCCACGGCGGCGCCCGCCAGGGCGATCCGCACCGGATCGGGAGGCGTGGCGGCGGAGAACGTCAGCGTGAGCCACGCCGCGGCCGTGCCCAGCACGCGGCCGCCGATGTTGGCGGCAAAGCTCTCACCCGTACCCCGCAGGTGTGTGGGGAACACAAGCGGGATGTAGTTGCCCCAGAAGCTGAACTGCGACACCGTGAAGAGGCCCGCCACGAAGATGCCCGCCTTGATCCAGGGAAGCGAGTCGGGATTGGTGAGCTGCGTGGAGATCCACCAGAAGAGCGCGGGCACGACGAGCAGGGCCGGCCACTGGAAGAGCCGCAGGAGCGTGCGGCGGCCCACGATCCGCAGCGCCGCAAACGCCAGCAGCACGCGGCCGACGAGGCCGCCGATTTCCTGCCAGATCGTGACGGTGGCCACAGCCTCGTCGGTGGCGTTGCCCGCGATCGCCTTGAGCCGGCCGGGCGGTGGCGCAGGCTTGCCCGCCTTGTCTGCCGCAGCGACGGCCTCGTCCTGCGCCGCTTTCGCTGTGGCGAGGATCGCGGCATGCCCCTTTGGACCGCCGAGAATCTGCGGCAGCTGCTGGATCGCGCCGAAGGCGATGCCATAGCTCGCCGCGAACACGAGTGTGGTCACGACCGTCGTGCGAATCAGCGCCGGGCTGAAGAGTTCTCGGATGCTCGGCCGCCGCAGCGTGCCCGCCCGCTTCTTCTCCGCCCACACCGGGCTCTCCGGCAGGAACGGACGGATCAGGATCAGCGGCAGCGCGGGGATCACGCCCGAGATCAGCGTGTACCGCCAGGCCTCATGGCCTCCGTGGATCGCCGGCAGGATGTCGGCAGAACGGGCGGCAAGGACGTTGGCGGCCCCCACGAGCAGGCCGCCGAGCGACGAGAACGCCTGCGTCCAGCCGAGCACCCGCTCCCGCTGCTCGCGGTCGGGGAAGAGTTCGGCCAGCCAGGCCACCGCCGCCACGAACTCGACACACACGCCGATGAACACGAGACAGCGGAAGAAGAGCAGCATCGGCAGCGACGTGGCGAAGCCCGCGGCGAGGGCCGAGAAGGCGTAGAGCAGGATGCTGAACGTGAGCACCCGCCGGCGGCCGAGGAGGTCGGTGAGGTAGCCGCCAAGCAGGCCGAAGATGCCGCCGGCGATCGCCGGCACGAAGAACAGTGCCCGAGCCCACTTCGTGTACTCGGGCGAGCCGGGTACCAGGAGCGGTGTGCCCTCGGGCGTCATGCCGCCGAGGGCCGCCAGCGCCGGCTTGATCACCAGCGGCAGCATCAGGAGTTCGTAGATGTCGAACGCGAAGCCGATCGCCGCAATCGCACAGACGAGCCACGCCGTCAGCGTGAGCCGGCCCGATGACATCATGCCCGACGCGGAATCACCCGATGCGGCTGCCATGTGCGGCTCCTCGAATGGGCCCCCGGACAAACGACGATGCCGGTGAGGCGAGAAAGCCTACCGGCATCGGGGTCAAAGCCCAACGAGGTGAGCCGCAGGGTGCGCCACAGGTTGAAAACCTGTGCTACTGCGGGCCGATCGACGGCGGGCACTTGGCGAGGAAATCTCGCGGGCCGCGAGTCGTGTAATACGGATACGCGACCGCGCCCGTCGGCGGACCGGGCGGCTGCGTGGAACCATAGTTGCTGCCGGCGAGTGCCGCCTTCTCCTCGGGCGAGAGGTGATGCTTGGCAAGGCCGCCGTAGCGGCCGACGTGCCGCGGATGGCAGGCG
>JAGWWA010000007.1 GCA_018970605.1 Planctomycetota bacterium
CGAACCCGACCCGTCGAAACTGACGTCGTGCCTCCAGCGTCTCGCCGGCGGCGATCTGGCAGCACGCGACACGATCATCGAGCTCTGCGGCGATCGGCTTCGCGTGCTGGCCCACCGCATGCTGTCGCGATTTCCCAAGGTCCGCCGCTGGGACGACACGGACGACGTCTTTCAGAATGCCGCGATGCGGCTCCACCGCGCCCTTGGGCAGATGCAGATCGATTCGCCACGATCGATCATGGCCCTCGCGGCGACGCAGATCCACCGGGAACTCATCGACCTCGCGAGACGGCACGCTGGCCCCTCGTCGTTCGCCGCCAACCACGCCACCAACGTGGGAGGCGGCAACGCTTCGTCCGACATCGATACCCCTCAGGCGATCGCCGCCGCGGCCGATCCGGCTGGTTCGCTGGAGCGGTGGACACTCTTCCATGAGGCGATCGCCTCGCTGCCGGCCGAGCACCGCGAGATCTTTCACCTCGTCTGGTATCTCGACGCCGACCAGAAGACGATTGCCAGCCTCCTCGGCTGCAGCGAGCGCACGGTGAAATCGCGATGGCGAGAAGCCCGCGAAACCGTTCGGGCCGCCCTCGAAGGGTTACCGCCCCAGTAGCCATCGGTGTCATGCCGGTCAGCCGTCCCCGGAAAAGCCCAACGCCGTAAGGCGTGGGGCGCGGCCAGAACAACGCCCATATCGTTCCCAACGCCGCCAGGCGTGCGGCCGACTCAGAAAGCCCAATCGCGTAAGCGATGGGGGCATCATTGCACCGCACTCGCTCGATACCGCGTTCAGCGTGTGGACCTATCAGGTGTCGCCCTCGAGCGCTCGCAGGATGGCGATCGCCTCATCGAGCGTCGGAGCCGGATAGCCCCGCTGATGAGCCCGGCGATCGGCCTCGGCGAGCAGCAGCACGTCGAGAAAATCCGGATGCGATTCGAGGCGTTTTCGGGCACGGTGGCCGAGCGTCTGCTCGACATGGCCGCGGGCCGCCGGCAGCATCTCCACCAGCCACTTCGTCCGCTCGGTGACCAGATCGCCAACGGCCTCCAGCGTCGCCGCCACGGCGTCGGCCCGATCGATCGCTCGGCCCACGTCGTGCACCAGCGCGGCCGTCAGCAGTTCCTCGTCGAACGGCCGCTCGCGGTGCACGAGGTCGAAGACCTGCAACGAGTGTTCGAGGGCGTCGCCCTCGGGGCACTTCTGCCGGTCCTGCTTCACGGTGGCCAGCACGGCCACCTCCGCCGCAATCGCGTCGAACCGGTCGCCGACGAGCGGCCGCAGCGCTGCAGTGGCGTCGAGCCCGCGCCGCACCTCGTCGCAGACCTCCCGAGGCTCGGGCAGCCGGTCGTCGGGCACCCAGCCGCGGGCCACCCGTCGCGCCGCGCGAAAGGTCGCCCGCGTGGCGTCACTGCCGCGGCTCACGCCCCGGGCCGCCTCTTCGGCGATCCGCTGCCTGAGGCGGTCACGATCCTCGTCTGGAAGGCCGCCGTCGTTCCGAACACTCATGGCTGGGGCAGTGGTCTCCACCGGATGTGCCGTGCCTCACCCGTCGTGGCGTAGGTTGCGATGCCGAGGGGCTGGCTTGGAATCACCTCGGACCGCACGGAAATCCGCCGGTTCTCGATGTCCTGCTCGACGATCGCCTCGCCGTCCACGAAGCACTCGATCCGCTCCGGCGTCACCCGCACGCGAACCTCATACCAGCGGCCCCTGTCGAACGTCATCGTGTCGGTCGTCTCGTTGTCGCCGGCATCGCGACCATCGATGCACGAGAGTCCGGTGATCGAACCGCCCCAACCGCCGAGCACGAGCGTGCAGCACTGGTCCCCGACGGGAAACGTCAGACCGCAGAAAAAGTCATGTCCATCGACGCGGCGTGCCTCGAGTTCGAGTTCATAACGCTGCCGCGGCACCTCGCCATTCCAGGTGACGCCGTTGAGGTCGGCGCCGGGCGGGATGCGGATCGCACCGTCGATCACCTCCGGTTCTGCGGCACCGCCGAACTGCGTCGGCTCCCATTCGCCGAGCGAAACGCCGTCGAACAGCGACCGCCACTCCTGATCGGCCGCCTGGCCCGCAGCGGCAGCCAGGGCGGCCGCTGCCGCAACCAGGGCGAATGTCATCGCAGTGGCGCAGGGGGTGCTCGCCCTCATCGCATCACCTCACCGGCTTGCTTCACGGCGACACCGTCACGCCCAGTTCATCGGCGATCTCGTCTGCCCGCGTCGCGGCGGCGGAACCCGGGCTGAGATCGTGAATCGACGCGACCGTGTCGGCGAGCTGCTTTCGCAGAGGTTTCGGAACCTGGCCGACGAGTTCCGGCGTGAGCTCCTGCGGGTTGCCGAGCGCGCGCAGGATTCGCGTCCGTGCCGCCTCGAGCTGCCCGCACTGCCGAGCCGCCTTGAGGGAGTCTTGGAAGCGTCGGTCCTGCGTCCACTCCCGGAGGAGCGCCGCAGCCTGCGTGCCGGTGTCGGTGCCGCGATAGGCCGCCACGCATCGCTGGGCCAGCGACACCGCCCGCACGGGATTCTCGGCCTCGGCGTCGCGTGCCCCGTCGAGCAGTCGCTGCCCGTACGCCTTCAGCTTCTCGGCAACGTAGGCCGCTTCGCTCGCCGTCTCCGGGTCGGCCGAGCGCGAGAGAGATTCCGCCCTCTTCAGCACGGCGGCGAAGGCTGACTCATCGCGGAGCTGACGGGCAATCGCTGCGAGCTTCTTCAACTCCCTGCCTTCGAGCACGGCCGCGGGCGACGACCGGACCGCCCCCACGATCACGTCGTCCGCGCGGGCGGGATGCCCGCGGTAGATGCACGCCCCCGTGTGGTCGAAGACCAGGCAGTGGGGGATGCCGGTGAAGTCCATGGCCCCCGCCACGTTCGCGTTCTCGACGATCGTGAAGGTGACGCCACGTTCGTCGACGACCTCCTTGATCTCGGCCGGCGTGGCGTCCTGGGCGTGGGCGCCGATCACCACCAGGCCCGCCGGCCCGAGCTGCCGATGCAGCGATTCGAGCGCCGGCATGCTCTTGATGCACGGCGGGCAGTTCACGCCCCAGAACTCGAGCACCACCACCCGGTGGGCGAGCGACTCGGGCGAACGGGCCGGCCCCGACACGAGGTTCCCCAGCCGAATACCGGCGGTGGTGATGGCCGCGGCCTCCTCAGCCTCCTGACCGATGGCGGTGCTCGGCGGAAGAAGCCCAGCCGCCATGCACGCGACCGCCACGATGGGCAAGATGCCATCGGCCGCGAACCGCGAACGCCACCAGCGGACGGGAGCAGTCATCCAGACACCGCAACCAGACGAGAACCACGTGCCGCGGCGGATCCATCCCGCCGACGTCGGCAGTCTACCGCCGCGGTGCGTCGCCCGTCAGCAGCTCTTCGAGGAGCGTGTCGGCCGCATACACCTGCTTCAGGGCCGCGACAATTCCCGCGGCGTCCACGGCCACCGCGCGGGCGCGACGATCGTCGTACGCCACGTCGAGCACGAGCGAGTCGATGTTGCCGTCGAAAATCACGCCGACGATCTCTCCGGCGGCATTCACGACCGGGCTGCCCGAGTTGCCACCGATGATGTCGGCCGTGCTCGCGAAGTTGAATCCCGTGTCGAGAAACGCGGTGTCGGTAGCCAGCGTCGCCTGAGCCTCGCGCCAGCGCGGCGGAAGGTCGAACGGCGGCGTCTCCCGCTTGTCGGCGGCCCGGGCGAAGAGCCCGCCGAACGTGGTGACTGCCGGGTAGGGCGTGCCAGACTGGGTGCCTCCCGTGACCACACCATAGGCGAGCCGCAGCGTGAACGTAGCATCGGGCGGCATTGCCAGACCCTCCCTGGCGAACCTGCTGCGGACGATCTCCGCATGGGCTTGTTTCTTCTCCTCGTCGGCAGCCTCGGCGATCGACCGCAGCCGACGCGACTCCCCGTCCACCAGCCGGGCCACCGCGAGCATCGGATCCGACGATGCCGAGACGGCCGCAGGGCCGCCGTCATAGAGTTCGCGGCGGCGATCGGGCCGGCTGCTGGGGGCCGCTCGCCGCCCCAGCTCGGTGCCGGCCACGAGCGTTGCAGCCCGCTCGGCGGGGGACATTCCTCCGAGAACCTTCACGACGAGCTCGTCGTCGCCACCGAGCGACGTCGCCAGGAACGTGAGCGAGTCGGCGAGCTTCGTCGTCTCGAACGCATCGTAGAGCGGCTCGTCGGAGAAAAGCTGGTATTCGAGCGATTCGCGATTCGACTCGCGATACTCCCGCAACCGGTCGCCGCTCGGCTTGGCCCGCTCCTCGACCGACCGCAGGATCGTCCGCGCGGTGCGGAAGTATTCGCTGTTGAAACCCGCGGCAGCTTCGAGCAGACGATATCGCATCGCGATGCCGTCGAGCGTCTGCTGCGCCCGCTCGATGCGCACAAATGGTGACTCTTTCCCCGCGAGCCTGGCCTCGAGATCCCGTCGCACCTGCGTCTCGGTTTCCCGTTTGGCCGCGAGCACCGCGGGGTCGAGAAGCCCGCCGAGCACGCCAGACCTCGCCTTGCGGCCGTTTTCCACGCCGCGCAGATCCTGCACCGCCTGCCGCCGCTCCTCAGGGCCGCGGCCGGCGTAGCCCCCGATCACCGTCTCGAGCCGGTTGAGGATCTGGAGATCGAGCGGCAGACGCCGGTCGCGGAGCGACACGAGTTCCGCGACCGTCGCGTCTCGGTCGGTGTGGCCGGGGTGCCCCGAGACGAACACGACATCGCCGGCGGCGACCGGCCGAGCAGCCCACGCGAGGTGGTGGTCAGCCTTCACGGGCCGGCCGTCCTCGTAGACGCGAAACAGGCAGATGTCGAGGTTGTAGCGGGGAAACTCGAAGTTGTCGGCATCGCCGCCGAAGAACGCGATCTGCTGCTCCGGGGCAAACACCAACCGCACGTCGGTGTACTTCTTGGCGCGGTAGAGGTGATAGGCTCCACCCTGCCAGAGCGTCACCACATCGCTCCGCAGTCCCGTCGCCGCCAGCGACTCCTTCTCAATCTCGGCCATCACGGCTCGACGCGCTGCGAATGCCTCGTCGGCTGCCATCTCCGCAGCCACCGCCGCCTGGACGCGGGCGGTGACATCCTCCATCGACACGAGCACGTTCAGTTCCAGGTCGTGGCATTTCCGCTCGTCGTCCCTGCTGGCTGCGGAAAATCCCTCGGCGAGAAGATCGTGGCTCGCATCGCCGAGTTTGTGGATCGAGTCGGCGCCGACGTGATGGTTGGTGAGCACGAGCCCGTCGCTCGACACGAAGGCGCCGGAACCACCGGAACTGAACCTGACACTCGAACGCTGCAGATGCTCGAGCCAGGCGGCGTCCAGTCGAACGCCGTGGGCCTGCTCGATCCGAGCCAGGGGCGGGGCGGAAAACAGCCACATCCCCTCGTCCGCGAGGGCTGCAGCCGCGGCGATAGACCAAACCATGCACGCCGCCGCCGGTGTCCGCCGCCCCAGTCTTGACACAGTACTATACATCAGTACACTCATCATGCTCATCGCGATGTCCGCTCATTCTTTTGCTCATGCTGAGGAGAACGCCATGCTCGCCCGGCTCCAGACCTTCTCATTGTTCGGAATCGAGGCCGTTCCTGTCGATGTTGAAGTCGACGTGTCGGGTGGATCCCTGCCGGCAACCGTGCTGGTGGGCATGCCCGACGCGGCGATTCGGGAGAGCACCCATCGGGTTGCCCGGGCGATGGTCAACTCGGGCTTCAACCGGCCAAATGACCGGATCGTCGTCAATCTCGCCCCGGCGGAACTGCCCAAGCAGGCCGCCACATTCGATCTCCCGATCACCCTGGGCATTCTGGCCGGGAGCGGGCAGGTTTCGACCGAGCGGCTCGCCGACTACGCCGTGGTGGGTGAACTGTCGCTCGAGGGCTCCACGCGGCCCGCGCGAGGTGCGCTCTCGATCGCGATGGCGGCGGCCCGGCAGAAGCGGGAGCGGCCCCGCGATGGCAGGCCGTTGAAGGGGGTGGTGGTGCCCGCCGCGAGCGCTACCGAGGCGGCCGTCGTCGCCGACATCGACGTGATCCCGGTGTCGTCGCTTGCCGAGGCCGTCCAGTTTTTTTCCGGTGAGATCGACATCCCGCCCGCTCCTCCGCGGGTGGACGAATGGTTTGATCGGTTCGCCGCCTACGACATCGACTTCGCCGACGTCCGCGGTCAGGAGGCGGCGAAGCGGGCGATCTGCGTAGCCGCGGCCGGCGGTCACAACATCGCGATGGTCGGCCCGCCGGGCGGAGGCAAGACGATGCTGGCCAAACGAATCCCCACGATCCTGCCGCCGCTCTCGGCTGCCGAGTCGATCGAAACCACGCGGATCTACAGCGCTCTGGGGCTCATGCGGCCCGGGCAGCCGCTGATGGCCACCCGGCCCTTCCGCGCTCCTCATCACACGATCAGCGAGGCTGGTCTCGTGGGCGGCCGCTCGATCCCGATGCCGGGCGAGATCTCCCTGGCGCACAACGGCGTGCTTTTTCTCGACGAACTTCCAGAGTTTCAACGGCGGACCCTCGAGGTGATGCGGCAGCCGCTCGAAGAGGGGGCCGTCACGATCAGTCGAGCCAAGTCCTCCACCCGGTTTCCAGCCGATTTCATGCTCGTGGCGGCGCTCAACCCCTGCCCATGCGGCTACCGCGGCGACCCGCGGCGAGCCTGCCAGTGCACGGGGCCGCAGGTCGAGAAATACATGGGGAAGATCTCGGGGCCGCTGCTCGACCGGATCGACATCCATCTCGAAGTGCCGGCGGTGCCATATCGCGAACTCGCATCGTCACGGGCAGGCACGCCAAGCAGTCAGATCCGGGAGGCGGTGCTGGCGGCACGCGCCCGCCAGGCGGAGCGGTTCGGCATGCTGGGTGGTGCCGCGCCGCGTTGCAACGCGCGGATGTCGAGTCGCGAAATCCGCGAACACTGCCGCCTGCAACCATCGGCCGCCGAGCTTCTCCGCAGCGCCGTCGCCGACCTCGGACTCTCGGCACGGGCCCACGACAAGGTGCTCCGGGTGGCCCGCACGATCGCCGACCTCGACGCCGGCGACTCCATCTCGTGCAGCCACGTGAGCGAGGCCATCAACTATCGGCTCCTCGACCGCAGCCTCTGGCAGTGACACCGCTCGAAACGCCGTCGCCGGGCGGCTCGCGTTCGGGTGCAACGCGGCGGTTCAAAAACCTCTCGACGGCCATCGAACTCGTCTGCCACACTGCACGCATGACCGTCACCCGCCACGTCCCGACCTCCCGCCGGCCAATCGGCAGATTCCAGGTTTCCCTGCTCGCCATCGCCACCGTTCTCATCGCCGTCGGGGCCGCAGCCTTGGCGATTGATCTCCCCGTCGCCACGTGGTGCAAGTCGCACCGTGTGCCTGGGGAGATCGGCCGCCTTGTCAACCTGCTGGAGATCACCGGGCACTCGCTCGGCGCCGCCATCGCCCTGATCGCGGTGGTCAGCCTCGACCGCACGCTTCGCCTGCCAGTCCCCGGCCGATTCGGAACGAGCGAGCGTGCGTTTGCCCGGATGGTCGCCGCAACCTACCTCGGCGGGCTGCTGGCCGATGTCATCAAGGTCTCGGTCGAACGGGTGCGGCCCCGGGCTGCCGATCTGGCGAGCGTGGCATCGTGGCTTGGCACATTCGGCGACGCATCACTGGGTGTCGAAAAGCCGCACCTCAACGACCTGATGAGTTTTCCATCCGGCCACTCGGCCGTGGCCGCGGGACTCGCCGCCGCACTGGCCTGGCGTTACCCCCATGGGTGGGTGCTGTTCGCGCTGCTCGCCGCGGGGACGGCCACGCAGCGGGTGGTGGCATCGGCCCACTACCCGAGCGACGTCGCCTGCGGGGCGGCGGTGGGCCTCATCGGTGCCGCCTGCTGCCTCGGCGGACCACGGCTGACGCGACGTGCGTTGGCCCCTGAAACGGTCGCGTGATACCATCTCAACGCGTGTGTGATCGACGGTCACGAGTCAGGATGTGGGAATCATGGCAGTCAAAAAGGCAGCAAAGAAGGCGGTGCGGGCAGGTGGTCCCGTGGCCGATGAGGCCGAATCGGCGGCCGCCGTGCCGACCGCGAAGGCTGGCAAGCGCATCCTCCTCGTCGATGACGACGCGGAAATCGTCGAATCGATGCGCACGGTCCTCGAGTCGCGGGGCTATCAGATCCTGGTCGCCCGCGATGGCAACCAGGGCCTGGTGCTGGCCGAGGGCGAGGATCCTGATCTCGTCGTCTTGGACATGATGATGCCGAAACGCAGCGGGTTTCTGGTGCTGGAAAAGCTCCGTCGCAGCCGGCCCAATCCGATGCGGGTGATCATGATCACCGCCAACGAGGGCAGCCGGCACAAGGCCTACGCCGAGATGCTCGGCGTGGACGACTACATCCGCAAACCGTTTGCCATGGACCGGCTGTTGGAGAGCGTTGACCGGCTCTTGTCCTAATGCCGGCTCTGAACGGGATGTTGACTCGTGTCGTGATGCTGACTGGTGTCGTGATGAGGGCGCCGCAGTCGGGCATCGTCAGGCGACTCGCGGCCGTCGCATCGATCGCCTTGGGTGCTGCGGGCCCGTGCATGGGGGCGGAACCTCGGGCCGGCGTCTGGGAGCAACCGGCCGTCTCGATGCCCGTGCGGACTGCCGCGGACGACGAGGATCCGTCCGGCGAACTCGGTGCGGCGTTTACCGTGCCAACGGGGTTTGTCGTCGAGCGGCTGTTCGTGGTGCCCAAGGACGAGTTGGGGTCATGGGTCTGTCTTGCCACCGACTCCACGGGGCGGCTCATCGCCAGCGATCAAGGCGACAAGGGATTGGTTCGAATCACCCCGGCGCCGCTCGACGGCTCGGCGCCCACGCGCGTGGAGCGGATCCCCGCGGCGGTCTCCGCGGCCCAGGGGCTGCTCTGGGCCTTCGACGCACTCTACGTGGTCTGCAACGGCGGACCCGGTAGCGGCCTCTACCGCGTGCTCGATTCGGATGGCGACGACATGCCTGACCGCGTCGAGAAGCTTCGCGCGTTCGACGGCGGAGGCGAACACGGCCCCCATGCGATCCTGCCATCGCCCGACGGCCAGCGGTTGTTCGTGATCTGCGGCAACCACACCCGGCTGCCGTTCGAGGTGACCAACGTCACCGCGCCACAGACGATGGGAGGCGTCCGGACCGATCAGCGGCGGACATCGCTGCCGCCCGGCGCCACCAGCCGCCTGCCCGCAAACTGGGACGAGGATCAGATCATCCCGCGGATGTGGGATGCCAACGGGCATGCCGTGGGCATCCTCGCGCCGGGTGGCTACGTCGTCAGCACCGATCGGGACGGCAAGGAATGGGAGGTCTGGACGGCCGGCTACCGCAACCCCTACGACATGGCGTTCAACGCCGACGGCGACTTGTTTGTCTACGACGCCGACATGGAGTGGGACTTCGGCATGCCGTGGTACCGCCCAACCCGCGTCAACCACGCGACGAGCGGCAGCGAGCTCGGGTGGCGAAGCGGCAGCGGCAAGTGGCCCTCGGCACTGCCCGACAGCCTGCCCGCGCTGGTCGACATCGGCCCCGGTTCGCCGGTCGGCGTGACGTTCGGGTATGGCGCGTCGTTTCCCGCGAAGTACCAGCGGGCCTTGTTCGCCTGCGACTGGACGTTCGGCACGATGTACGCCATCCACCTCGAGCCCCGCGGTTCCTCGTATGTCGGCACGACGGAGGAGTTCCTCACGCGGACTCCCCTGCCCCTCACCGACGCCACGATCGCCCGCGACGGCTGCCTCTACTTCACCGTCGGCGGACGCGGCGGCGACAGCGAACTCTTCCGGGTGCGGTACGCGGGCCGGGAGCCGACCGCCGCGGTCGATCCCCGCAACGAGGCCGGCGCCGGCGACCGCCGCCTGCGCCGCGAACTGGAGGCGCTCCATCGACGGGGCGACCAACCGGCTGCCGACGTCGCGAGGGCCCTGCCGCATCTCGGTCATCCCGATCGGTTCATCCGCTACGCCGCGAGGGTGGCGCTCGAGCACCAGCCACTCGAGATGTGGCGCGACAAAGCCCTGGCCGCTGCGGATCCGATGGGCCGCATCACCGCCGCGATCGCCGTTGCACGGCAGGGGGAGCCGGCCGATCAGCCGGCGATCTTCGCCTGCCTCGATGCCATCGATCCCGGGGTGCTCGATGACGCGGGCCGCCTCGACCTTGCCCGGGCCTGCGAACTCGCGATCGTGCGGCTTGGCGAGCCGCCCGCCGAGGTCCGGGCCGCGATCGCAGCCAAGGTCTCCCCGTTCTTTCCGTCCGGATCGTTTGATCTCGACCGACAACTCTCCAGCCTGCTCGTCGCCGTCCGTGCACCGGGAATCGTGTCCCGCCTCGTGGGCATGCTCGCCGAACCCACCGACTCGGCCGACCTCACGAACCTTGCCCCCGACGAGGACGACCTCCGCCGTCTCGTGGAGCGGAATGCGCGGTATGGGTCGGCGGTCCGCTCGTCGCTCGAGCGGCGGTCCGACCTGATCCAGATCCACTATGCCTACGCCCTGCGGACGGTGAAGGAGAAGGACGCCTGGTCGCTGGAGGACCGACGGACATACCTCGACTGGTTCACGAGAGCCCGCGAGTGGGGCGGAGGCAACAGTTTCGAAAAGTTCCTGACGAACATCGAGACGGAGAGTCTCGACGGGCTCAGCGATACCGAGAAGATGGCGCTGGTGGCGATGGGCGGTCGCACGCCCTACGTGCCACCGCCGCTCCCGAAGCCGGAGGGCCCCGGCCGAAAGTGGACCGTCGCGGAGGTTTTGGCCGCGGCCGAGGAGGGCTTCAAGCCCCGCACCCGAGACTTCGAGCATGGCAAACGGACGTTCGCCGCCGCCCGCTGCATCGTGTGCCACCGGTTTTCCGGCGACGGCGGCTCCACCGGCCCCGACCTGACGCAGGCGGGCGGACGATTTCAGGTGAAGGACGTGGTCGAGGCGATCATCGAGCCGAGCCGGGTGGTCTCCGACCAGTATCGCGCGAGTGTCGTGCAGACCGACGATGGAAAAGTCGTCACCGGCCGGATCGTGGCCGAGACGCCCGAGCAGATCACGGTGGTCACCGACCCGGAAGACGCGACGAAGGTGGTCGGTATCCGCCGCTCCAGCATCGAGGAAATCCACCAGTCATCCACGTCGCTCATGCCTGCGGGCCTGCTCGATCAGTTCAACGAGGAGGAGGTGCTCGATCTCGTCGCCTACGTGCTCTCACGAGACAAGCCAAAGGACCCCCACTTCCGCAAGCCGCCCAAGAACCCCTGAGCGGACGGCGATTCGCGGGTCGCCGCACCGCAGCGAGGCAAACTGGGGCGGATGCGGTGGCATTTCCTGGCGTTGACCCGGTTTTGGGCCAGGCATAGATTGCGACGGTCACCTCAACGCCGCCCGTTCTCCACGACATTTCAGGGCCCGATTCGTGCCGTTCCAGCCCACATCGCCGCCGCGGGACGACGTCAAGGAGCGGGTCCGGGAGGCGATCGACATCGTCGACGTGGTCGGCTCTTACATCTCGCTGCGGCGTCAGGGCAAGGCCATGACCGGGCTCTGCCCATGGCACGAGGACTCCCGCCCAAGCCTGCAGGTGAATCCAGACCGCCAGACCTACCGCTGCTGGGTCTGCGACGTGGGAGGCGATGTCTTCTCGTTCGTGATGCGGATGGAGAAGGTCGAGTTCCGCGAGGCGCTCGAGCAGCTCGCCGACCGGGCCGGGATCGAGCTGCCGCGGGGTCGCGGTGGCCTTCCCCCCGACGACAAGGCGGCGTTGCGGTCGGTCCAGGCCTGGGCCGCCGAGCGCTTCTGCGACTGCCTCCGGTCGTCGCCCGAGGCGGCTGCAGCCCGCGAGTACCTCCGCTCCCGCGGCCTGTCGCCGGCGACGAGCGATCGCTTTCAACTCGGCTTCGCCCCGCAGGCCTGGGATTGGCTGCTGCGCCAGTCGGTCGCGGCGGGCATCGGTCGCGACGACCTCGTCAGGGCGGGCCTGGTGATCGAGCGGGACGACCGCTCCGGCCACTATGATCGGTTCCGCGGCCGAGTGATGTTTCCGATCCGCGATCCGCAGGGACGGTGCGTGGCGTTTGGCGGCCGCGTGCTGCCCGGCGACCGGCCCGATTCCGCGAAGTACATCAACTCTCCCGAGACGCCGCTGTTCTCCAAGAGTTCCATGCTCTACGGACTCGACACGGCCCGCGAAGCGATGGCCGATTCGCGACGGGCGATCGTGGTCGAGGGTTACACCGACTGCCTCGCCGCCCGGCAGGCCGGCATCGACGATGTGGTCGCCGTGCTCGGCACCGCGCTCGGCGAGCGGCATGCGAAGCTCCTGCGGCGGTACGCCGACCGCATCATCCTCGTGCTCGACGGCGACGACGCCGGCCGCCGGCGGGCCAACGAAGTGCTCGAGGTGCTGCTCGCCGAGCCGATCGACGTCCGGATCGCGCGGATGCCCACCGGTGTCGATCCCTGCGAGATGATCCTGGAGCAGGGCCGCGACGCCTTCGAGGCCCTGGTCGCCGAAGCCTGCGACCCGCTCGACTACCGCATGGATGAGGTGCTGGCGGGCCTGGCAGCCGACGCCGGAGACGACGCCGCGCTGGCATCGGTGGAGAGCGTCCTCAAGGCCTTGGCCGCGGCGGCCACGCGATCGAGCCTCGCCGGCTCGCAGGCCCGGCTCCGCGAGGATCAGATCCTGGGGCGGCTCTCGCGCCGCTTCGGCCTCTCGCGAGACCTCCTGCGATCTCGGATGCTCGAACTCCGCGGCGCCGCCCCCGCGACCGCCGCCGCTTCGTCCGACGACCATCGCCCCACGCGGCTTCCCGCCTGGGACCGCGAGGTTCTGGAGGTGCTCGTCGGCGTTCCCGACAGCGTCGGACTGATCATCCGCGAAGTTGGTCCCGCCGATGTCGAGACCCCCGCCTGCCGGACGGTGATCGAAACCGCCGGCCGGCTGCATGCCTCGGGCCGGACCGTGGCCCTTGCCGACCTGCTCATGGAGCTCGTCGACCCCTCGCTCCAGAGCCTCCTTGTCGCCGTCGACGAGTCGGGGGCCGCGCGTGGCGGCCTCGATCCTCAGGAGCGGGTCAGCCACTTCACCGAAGCCCTTCGCCGCCGCGCCGCAGAGCGGCAGGCGCACGTCGCCGCGCGGGCCTTGAAGACAAACCGACTCGATTCGCGATCCGAGGCTGAAATCCTCGAGCGGCTGCTCGCCGAACGGCGCGCCGCGCAGGGGATGCCGGACGGGATCGCACCGTGTTCCGTACAGGCCGCTTCCGAGCCCAAGGAGGGGTGAGGGCGGCCGACTCGTCGCTGCAGTCGGTTCGACGGAATCTCCACCGTCGGATCGGGGGGCGGCCGGCGAGCGAGATAGGATGGTGAAGGAGAACCGAAGCATGAAGAACCGCGTAACCCAATCCGACCTCGGCCTGCCGCAGGCCGTTCCGCCACGCCCAGCCTCAGGCCATGGTGACGCCGAACTGGTCCACCTGATCGCGCTCGGTCGCGAACTGGGCTATCTGACCTTCGATCAGGTCAACGCCTACCTGCCCGACGAAGCGGTCGATCCCGAGAAGATCGACACGCTGCTCGTGGCGCTCGAGGAGCAGGGAATCGAACTCGTCGACACGCCGCCGGAGCCCCGCACGGCCGCGACGACCCTCGTCGCCGCCGCGCCCGCCGCCCAGCCGCGACGGGATGAGGCGACCACCACGCCTCCTTCGAACGCGGCCAACGATCCGATCCGGATGTACCTCGCCCAGATGGCGGAGATTCCGCTGTTGTCGCGGCGTGAGGAGATCTCGCTCGCCAAGCGGATCGAGGTGACTCGGAAGCGATTCCGGCGGGCGATCCTCGGCTGCGCCTACTCGCTGCACGCGACGGTCGACACGCTCCGCAAGGTGCACGAAGGGAAGCTGCCCTTCGACCGCACCATCAAGGTGTCGCTGACCGAACGGCTCACGAAGGAGCAGATCCAGTCGCGGATGCCGCACAATCTCGGCACCCTCGAGCACCTGATGGGCGAGAGCCGGGCGGAGTTCCGCAAGCTGATCAGCACGCGAACGAACCCCGAGGAGGTGCGGGCCGCCCGCGTGCGGTTCCGACGGCTGCGGGTGAAATCGCTCCACCTCGTGGAGGAGCTCAGCCTCCGCACGCGGCGGGTGCAGCCGTTGGTGAAGATACTCCGCGGCATGTCGTCGCGGATGGACCGTCTCCAGGCCGACCTGCGGGCCATGAAGGCGGGGAATCTCTCCTGCGACGACCGTGCCGACATGCGGAAGGAGCTTCGCGACCTGATGCTCACGACGCTCGAGAGCCCGCGGTCGCTCCGCACCCGGGTGCAGATGCTCGAGAAACTGAAGGTCGAATACGAGGCGGCGAAGCGAAACCTCTCCGCCTCGAATCTCCGGCTCGTGGTGTCGATCGCGAAAAAATACCGCAATCGCGGGCTGTCGTTCCTGGACCTCATCCAGGAGGGCAACACCGGACTGATGCGGGCGGTCGACAAGTACGAGTATCGACGCGGCTTCAAGTTCTCCACCTACGCCACCTGGTGGATCCGGCAGGCGATCACCCGGGCCATCGCCGATCAGGCCCGCACGATCCGGATTCCGGTCCACATGATCGACGTGCTCTCCAAGCTCAGGACCACGGCGAAGAAGCTCCTGCATGAGCTCGGCCGCGAGCCCTCGCCGGAGGAGATCGCCGAGGCGGCCGGCGTACCGCTCGAGGAGGCCCGCCGTGTGCTGGAGATGGGCCGACAGCCGATGAGCCTCGACAGGCCCGTCGGCGAGAGCGAGGACGCGAGTTTCAGCGAGTTCGTGGAGGACGTCGGCGTGGCCAGTCCCGCGAGTTCGACGACACACGGGTTGCTTCGCGACAAGATCGAGTCGCTCCTCAAGACCCTCACCTACCGTGAGCGCGAGATCATCCGGCTGCGATACGGCCTCACCGACGGCTACACCTACACGCTCGAGGAAGTCGGCAGGATCTTCCGTGTCACCCGGGAGCGGGTCCGGCAGATCGAGGCCAAGGCGGTGAAAAAGCTGCAGCATCCGGTCCGCGCCCGGCAGTTGGAAAACTTCATGGAGCCGTCGGTCGGCTGACGGCGACGCAGACGCGAGGATCATGCGGGCCGGACGCCGCGGCGGCGTCCGGCCCGCGGCTTTTTCCGGCCCCCCCGTCTGGTAAACTCCCGACCACGGGCGGGACGTCGCCCCGGCCTGGAATCCATCGTCATGACCGTTGCCGTCGCCGCGGGACTTCTCCGCACCCTTCACCGCATGCATCGCCAGCTCGCGGATCTCGCGGAGCAGCTGGCCGCCGGCCCCCGGGCGGTCGCCGCACGCACGCGGCTGGTGCAGGCCGCCGAGGCCAAGAAGGCCGCAGCGGCCGACGACGTCAAAAAGGCCAAAGTCGTCGCCGACCAAAAGCAGCTCCAGCTGAAGTCGGCAGAGGCGAAGATCGCCGATCTCGAGGGCAAGCTCAACGCCTGCAAGACCAACCGGGAGTATCAGACGCTCCGCGACCAGGTCGCCGCCGACCGGATGGCGACCAAGGTGCTCGAAGACGAGATCCTCGAGGCGCTCGAGCGAATCGACGCCCTCAAGCCATCGGTGCCTGCCGCCGAAGCCGAGATCGAGGCGGCCAAGAAGCTGCTCGCCGAGGCCGAGGCGAAGGTCAGGTCGGAGACGGGACGGCTCGAGGCCGAGGTGGCGCGGATTCGCGGCGAACTTCAGGTGGCGGAGAAGGATCTCGGCGAGGACGTCCGCGAGAAGTACGACCGAGTCGTCAAGCAAAAGGGAGCCGACGGCATGGCCGCCGTCGATGGCGGGACCTGCGGCGGCTGCTATCAGCAGCTGACCGGCAACATGCTTTCCGACGTGCTGCTCGGCAGGATCATCATCTGCCGTAGCTGTGGCCGTCTGCTCTACATGCCGGAGTCCTCGACGTCGGCCTGACGGCGTCACCGCGGGCCGCAGCCGGCCCCACGGTTCTTTTCCAGGAGATTGAGATGTCTGATCGCATACCCATGACGCGTGCCGGCTATGACAAGCTCAAGGCCGAAGTCGATCATTTCGAAACGGTTGAGATGCCGAAGCTGGCCCAGCGGGTGGCCGCCGCCCGCAGTGAGGGCGACCTCAGCGAGAACGCCGAGTACCACGGGGCGCGTGAAAGCCAAGGCATGCTCCAGGCCAAGATCAACCTGCTCCGCGACAAGCTCGCCAGGGCGGTGATCGTGGAGCGGGCCAAGGAGGCGACCGACGAGGTGGTCTTCGGCGCCACCGTGGTGGTGAAGGACCTCAAGTTTGGCGACGAGGAGATCTACGTCCTCGTCGGGGCCGGCGAGGAGGATTTCGACGCGGGTCGGATCAACGTCGCCAGCCCGCTGGCCCAGGGGCTCCTGGGCAAGAAGGTTGGCGAGAAGGTGGCCATCGACGTGCCGGCCGGCACCATGAAGCTCGAAATTCTCGAGGTGCGATTCGACTGAATACACGCTCGCCGGGCCATCCTGGCCCCGGCGAGCTGGGCCCGAGGGCGTCGCATCCAGCGACGCAGTCCTCGCGCTCGCCGGGCCATCCTGGCCCCGGCGAGCTGGGCCCGAGGGCGTCGCATCCAGCGACGCAGTCCCCGCGCTCGCCGGGGCATGCATTCTGAAAAGCCCAACGCCGTGAGGCGTGGGGTAGCCTGCCACCAAACCCGTGTCGCGTCTGGCTTGCCGGCGGCCGCGCAGCCGGCGGGCCTGAAACGTGCCCGGCCCCAAAGACGTCTCTGCCTCCGCTGCATGAACGCGGCGCCGTCTCTGTCTCCGCTGCATGAACGCACCAAAGCGACTGAAGCTCGGGGCTGCCCGTGCCCGGGAGCCGGCGTTGCTGACGAGCGGAGCCATGGATGGCGGAGCGAAGTCAGCATCGAGCGAGTGAAGGCCTGGAAGGCCGCAGCGAGCGTCCGGTGACGGGCATGGGCAGCCCCGAGCGGTGCGTTAGAGCCAGCGTGCCCCCATCGCTTACGCGATTGGGCTTCCTGACGAACCGAGCGGCGCGGGGTCGCCCGACCATGGCACTCAGCGGCTCGCGAGCACTCCGTCGGCAACGAAGGACGCGATCTTCTCGGCCATGCGATCCACGCCCGCGTCGTTGTCCATGGCAGCGGTCGCTTCCTCGCACCACAACGTCCATACCACGGCGCCGTCGGCACCGATCAGTCGCACCGACGCGCCGAGCGAGGCATCCAAGCCCTGCTCGCTCGGCAGTGCCATCAGCATGCCGTGCACGCCTGCGTCGGCGTCCCAGGCCGCCGGCGCGTGCTCGATGGCCATGCCCCGCTCGTCGATGTCACGCCGCGACACCGGCAGGATCACCGAGATGCCGCCGATCCGGCCAAGCCGCTCGCCAATCGCCTCGGCGAGCGGCCCGGTCAGGCCCCGCACCGCGGGTTCGGCGTCAAACTCCACGACCAGCACCACCGGACGGGGTGTGCCCGGTGGCAGCGGCGTACGCGCCGCCACCTGCACGGGCGTGTGCGGTGTCGCCTCCAGTCGGCAGTCGCCCGCCGGGATCGAGACGCGGATCGCGTCGCCGCGGCCGGCGGCTGCCGCATAGCGCTCGAGTTTTCGCCGCACGTCGTCCACCATCACCCGCGCCGGTGTCACCGCCCCCCCGCGGCCGCCAGCGCTGCGGGAAAGCACATCCGCCTCGATCGCCTGCGGGGAAACGCTGCGGCCTCCGGTGGCGATCGCATGATCGGCCAGATACCGCAGGAGCTGCCGGTGTCGGGGTGAGTCTCGGAACTCGGAATGCTCGACGATCCGCTCGACGTGCAGCCTGAGATCGCTGGCGGACACGAGAGGATCCATGACGCTGCCGAGCCGGGTGGGAGCCGACCACTCGTCGTGGTGGGTCAGCCTGACATCGTAACACACCCCCGATCATCGCGGCATGCCGCCTACGACCCCACAACACCCTCGAACAGGGAGGAGCCGATCCGCACCATGGTGGAACCCTCGAGAACGGCCGCCTCGAAGTCGCCGCTCATTCCCATCGACAGTTCGCGGAGCACATCCGCCGGCAGATCCTGCGCAAGCCGGTCGCGAAGTTCCCGAAGCCTCGCGAAGTCGCGCCGGGCATCCGCGGCGGGAGAATCGGGGTGACTGGCCATCGCCATCAGGCCCCGGAGCCTGACGAGCGGCGAGCGGGCCACGGCCGACGCCAACGCCGGCACGTCGGCGGGCAGTGCTCCCGACCGATCCGGATCGGGCGACACGTTCACCTCAACGAGCACGTCGCATGTCCGGCCCGTCGATGCCGCCTCGGATTCAAGGGCCGCCAACAGACGCTCGCTGTCGAGCGTGTGGAGCAGCGACACGAGGGGCAAGGTCCGTCGAACCTTGTTCCGCTGCAAGTGCCCGACCAGATGCCAGCGGATGGCCGGGGTGAATCCGGCGAGGGCCGCGGCCTTGTCCCAGAGCTGCTGCGGCCGGCTCTCGGCGAGGTCGAGGCAGCCGCACTCCGCCACCGTCCGCGTGATCGCCGCATCGACGTACTTGGTGACGGCGATCAGCCGTACCTCGTCGGCCGACCGCCCTGCACGCTCGCAGGCGGCCGCGATCCGGCCGCGGATCGTGGCGAGATTGGCGAGGCAGCGGTCCCGCAGGGTTTCGTCCACAGCCGTGGCGTCACTGGATCTCGAGGGTTCGGGCCACCTCGCCGCTCTTCCGCAGCCGGCCCACGAGAAACTCGCACGATACGTTGCAGCCCAGCAGCGTGCGATTTCTGGCGGTGTCGAGCGCGCGGTAGACGAGCCACTGATCGAGCCCCGACTGCACCCGGAAGCCCGCGGCCTGATGACGCGGGAGGATGATCCGCGAGTCGGCCACGGTGAGGTGTCGCCAGGTGAGTGGGCGGCCCATGCGGCGGGAATCACAGTCGATCCACAGCGGAGCATAGAGCCGGTGCGTGCCTTCCTGCGAGAGCACGAGCGTGCCCGACTCGCCGCTCAACTCACCACCGCCACCGGCCTTCCACTCGGAAAGCGCCAAGGGGAGGGCGAGCATCCTCGGCCGCGTGTCCGCCACGATCACCTCGCGTGTCTCCGCGGCCGAGTCCGCATCGAGCGACGCGGCCAAGGGGAGAATGCCCCGGTATCGCAGCCCGGCCGGGACCGTCGCCGAGGTCACGGCGTCGGCGAGCAGCACGACCCGGTCGCGGGGAAGCACGACCACCTGCCGCTCGATCTGCCGACCGCCTCCCAGCGGCGCCGTGATCTCGAGAAACGACGCCTTTCGGTCTGACTCCCAGCACGATACCGTCCAACCAGCCTCAGGCTCGACCGCACGGCCGTCCGCCCAGGCCTCCCACTGCCATGGCCCGTCCACGAGCAGCCGGTCGCCGACGGCGATTTCCAGGCGTGGGACGGGATGCCGGTAGTCGAGCATCACACGAACGCTGCGGCGGTCCCAGCCGGTGCGGATGATCGCGACGCCCGCGGCAGGATCGTGAAGATCCCTGCCGAGCAGGCCCTGACCATCGACGTCCATGCGGTCGCGACGGACAGCTCGAACGGTCCGCTCCCGGCGGCGTCCGCACTCCGCGAGGGCGTCAAGCAGCGGCGCCGTGAATGGTTCCGGCATCCTCCCGGCCCCGGCAAGGGCCCGCCCCCGGCCGCCGAGCAGCCGCACCACCGCCGTCGCGGCGGCCCGCCACTTCCGCTCGGTCTGCTTCGACCACGCTCCACCGCCATGGTCGCGGGCGATTTCCCGGACCGCGGTCCAGCGGACCACACGCTCGACCATCGCGATCGAGCCGCTCAGGTGCGGGATGCCCTCGGCCGAGACGAGTCGTTCGATCTCCGCGGCCACCGTCGCCGCAGCTCCTGCCTCGAGGCACCGACACGCCTCGACATCCATGAACAATCGCGCCAGCACGAGGACGAACCGAGCCGGCTGCGTATCGCCCGACGCAAGCAGCGGCTGCGCAGCCCTGGCCTGACCGACCAGCCGCTCCAGCAGGCCGCCAGCCGATCCACCGGCCCGCTTGGTCCGGGCCATCCATGCCAAAGCCCACGTCGCGGCCTCGCAGGACGTCCAACGGCCGGCGGATGATCCGGACCGCGCCACCTCGTCGAGGCACTCGCCAATCGCCGTCTCCAGGAAACCCATTCGCCGCGCATTCCGACCGTCCTTGCGGACGAGTTCCGCCAGCCGTCGCAGCCGTTCCCGGCCGTCGAGCGTCTCGACCGTGGCGGCAAGCGCCTTGATGCGACGGTCTGCCTGCCGCGCCGACACCCGTGGCGGCACGACCCGAGGAGCATCGGCCCCCCGACGAACTGGCGTCCGGGACTCGGGTTCACCGTTCGTGGGCGTGGGTGACTCGGACGGCGGTGTCGGCTCCGGGCCGCGGCGCAGCTTCTTCGATCCCGAGCGGCTCGAACGCCGGCCTTCGTTCGTGGCGACCATGTGATTCCTGGGTGAACGGGGTCTCTGACGCCGTGGCGGCTCCGGCCGCCGGATCGCGGTGGCGTGGGAACGGCGGTATCGTATCGGAGGCGCGACGCGGCAGCCACCGCCCGCCACCGAGGGCGACGCATGTCGAGGTTCTTCCATTCGGTCCCCAGGACGGCTCGTGCACTTCTGCTGGTCGCTGGCGCGACTGTCGCGATGGCTCACTCGGCCAGCCGCGGACAGGAACCGGCGGACGCCGCCGCCACCCCCACGAACGACCCGCACCCCGACCTGCGGCGACTCTCACGCACTGCCGACATCTGGGTTGACCCGCTCCGCAAGGAAGTCGTGGTGGGCGGCGCCGTCGCCCTCGATCGGGGCATGATCGAGGTGTTCGCCTGTCCGGTGCACACCAAGGAGCACGAGGCGGTCGTGGCCGTGAACGCGCCCTCGAGACTGGTGCACGCGGCGCTCTTGGCCATCGGACTCGAGCCCGGCCGACCGGTGTCATTCGACCCGGAGTACGCCGCTGCGCAGGGGCCGGCCGTCGAGGTGATCGTCCGCTGGCACGACGAGTCCGGTCAGCCGCGGCAGCGACGGGCGCAGGAGATGATTCGGTCCACCACCACGAAGGCCCAACTCGCCGCCGACTGGGTGTTTGCAGGCAGCGTCTTCTGGAAGGATCCCGCCGACGGCCAGGAGTATTATCAGGCCGACGGCGGCGACCTGATCTGCGTCTCCAACTTTCCAACCGCGACGCTCGACCTGCCACTCCAGAGTTCGCAGGCCAACGACGCGCTGATGTTTGAGGTCTTCGAAGACCACGTGCCCGCGCGTGGCACCGAGGTCGAACTCGTGCTGTCGGCCAAGCGGTGAGGTGCCTCGGCCAGTCTCCCCATCGCTCACGCGATCGAGACTCCTGAAGGCCGGGCTCAACCCGCCACGCGGCAGTGGGCGAGAATCGCTGCGGGCGTGGCGACGTATCCCGTATAGAACGGCCCGAACTCGGCGTAGCGGGCGCTCGCCTCGTCGAATCGCATGGTGTAGACGATCTCCTTGAGCCAGTCGGGGCGACGTGCCCACAGCGTCACGCCCCATTCCCAATCGTCCAGTCCGACGGAGACCGTGATCAGCTGCGTCACGCGGCCGCCAAATTTCATCCCCGACGCTCCGTGTTCGGCCATCAGCCGGCTCCGCTCGGAAAACGGCAGCGTGAACCAGTTCTCGCCCACTTTCCGCTTCTTGTTCATCGGATAGAAGCAGACGTTCGGCCACGGCGGGAGTTCGGGCTCGAGCCGGGCCTGCCGCATCGCGGGCTCGCGACCGGCGTAGCCCTGCACTTTCGCCTTGTACGACGGACTGTCGACCACCTCACCCTCCGCCACCAGCCGCTCCGCGTACTGCTCGACCGTGGGAACGTATTCGCTCACCTCGGTCAAGCTCACGAACGAGTACGTGGGAACGAGTGCCTCGCCCAGAGGCCCGGCGAGCAGCCGCTGATGAACGGCGTCCACCGCGAGCGGGTTCGGATCGAGGACCATGACCCCGAAGTCGGCCTTGTGGCCGGCCACGATCCAGGTCTGCAGCCGCGTGGCGGCCTCCGGGCCGGCAGGATCCAGGGCCGCCGCGAACTGACACGCCCCTTCCGCCCGCGCCGCGGGCGAGAGCGCCGCGATTCGGCCGCGATCGAAGGCGTAAAAAAGGTGACTGCAGTGCCAGCCGGTGCACGGTGTGATGGCCGTCTCCACCGCAGCGTGGGCGGCGGCGTGCGGGGAATGCCCGGGGCGGGCTGCGGCGGGCTGCGTCACGAGAATCCTCCGGGCGCGTGCGGTAAACAGACGCCGCGGAGTCTACGTTCCCCCTGCCGGGATTCCCAGCCTGACGGCGGCCGGCGGGAGAGTGTCCACGCACGACCGTTTCGCGGTACGATACGGGCTGACGAACGATCGATACGCGGCACAGGGGAAATCGCCATGGGACAGGCAATCGTCGATCCGGCCGAACTCCGCAGGTTCGCGGGCGCCCTCCGAAAGTTCAGCGATGAGGTCGTCGCGCAGATGCAGATGGTGCAGCGGCAATTGGCGGGCCTGAGTTCCACGTGGCGCGACCAGGAACAGCAGAAGTTCGCCGAAGAGTTCGAGGCCCAGTTGAGCACGTTCAAGCGGTTCGCCGAGTCGACCAGCGAGTACGTTCCCTACCTGATCCGCAAGGCGGAACGGGTCGAGGAATACCTCCAGCAGCGCTGATCCGCCGCCGACCAGCCGCCCCGCAAACGAGCTCTCGCATGTCGACACAAGCAGATGTCAAATCGATCGACACGCTCGCCTTCATGAAGGCGGCGTTCGCGTCGTTCGCGCACGAGTCCGGCCAGGCGATCTCCGAGTGCGAGATCCAGGGGCAGCGCGCCGTGGACTGGATCTGTGTGGATCAGGCGGCCTTCTGGAAGGCCGAGGTCCGCCGCATGACCGAACTGGTGAACAAGGCGGTCAAGGATCTCGAGTACTGCAAGGCCTTCAAGAAGGTCGGCAACAACCAGCCCTCCTGCGTGGAGGAGAAGAAGGCGCTCGAGAAGGCCAAGCAACGGCTTGCCCGGGCCGAACAGAAGGCGGAGGCGGTCCGCCGCTGGACGCCCGTCGTCCAGCAGCAGTTCCGGGAGGCCTGCGTGCGGCTGGTCCGGTTCCGCGAGGTCGTCGATGTCGACTGCCCGCGGTCGATGGCCCTGCTGGAAAAGATGCTCAAGGCCCTCGACGCCTACCGGCAGGTCGCCTCGCCCACCGGCGACTCCGGCACCGGCGGCGGGACGGGCGGCCAGAGCGTCGCCCGCCAACTCGACGGCGGGCAGGCGGCGAAGCCTGAGGCGGCACCGCCGCCGCCCGCAGGAGCACCACCGTCATGAGGGTCGGCGACCTGTCCAGCGGCGCGTCGAAGCTTGCCAACGCGCTCAAACAGCTGAACATCAAGTGGGAGATCGCCACCGAGGGCTGGCACGATGTCCGAGCCAAGGCCTTCCACAAGGACAACATCGAACCGCTCACGCCGAGCGTCAAGGAGACACTCGACGCCCTCGGACGGCTCGCGGAGGTCCTCGACCGCGCGATCCGCGACGTGAGCGACTCCGACGGCATGTAGTCTCCCGACGGCATGCCCCCGCCTTCCACGCCCCCCAGCACTGAGGATTCCAGGTGAGCTCGAACGCCGCCGATTCGTCGCCTCGCGAGGTCAGCACCGCCACCGCCTCCGCCCGCTCGGCCTACCACCCGGACGTGCTGCGGGAGCAGATGCAGATCCTCCGCCGGGAGGCCGCGGCCCGGGCCGAGTCCGAGAACCGCATCCACTCGACGTTCGAGTCGGAGACGACGTCGATCCGTGCCGCGGCCGATCGCGAGCTCGCCGAGGTTCGCCGGAAGGGTGCCGCCGACATCGATGCGGCCCTGCGGAAGCACGACGAGATCAGACGGCAGGCGGAGGCCTGGCGGGCGGCCGAGCAGAAGAAGATCGACGAGTACCGGCAGGCGAAAACGCGCGAATGCGCGAAGGCCTGCGACGAGGCGGTCACCGAACTGAAGGAAGAGGAGGTGTTCGAACAGGTCCGCTTCAAGCAGGTCGCGAGTGAGAAGGCCCTGGAGCCGCAGAAGGCGGCCCGGTCGTGGGAACAGAAGCTCGCAGCCGCGTTGACCCAGATCAACGCCGAAGCCGCCGCGGTCGCGAAGCAGCTCGCTGCCTGGGGCGTCAAGGATTCGGGCGGTGCCGCCCCCGCCGCACCGGCGGAACAGGGCACACCCGTCGAGCAGGTGCTCGCCGCCCGCGAGGCGGTCGCCAAGCTCAGCCAGGAGATTCTCAACGACGCGGCGGCGAAGGGAGCCCTCTCGGGCGGCATCGGAGGGCTGTTCAGCGGGAAGAAGGGGGACATTCGGGCGAGCCTGGCCTCACGCCACGACACGCTCCTGTCGCACGTCCGCCAGGCCACCTCGCTCGAAGCCGCCGCCCGCGAGTGGATCGCGACCAGGGCCAAGGAGCACGAGCGTCAGCTGAAAAAGAAGCTGCTCGACGAAGACGAAGCCCGCAAGGCCCAGGTGGTGGAGAAAATCAGCGCGGCCAAGGCCCGACGCGACGCCGCCCTGGCGGCCGTGACGGCCAAGTGCAGCGAGGCCGAAGCGAAGGTGGCGGCGAAGGTCGCCACTGAACTCGCGGCCGCCGAGCAGAAGTATCCGTCCCAGGTGGCGACCCTCGAACAGTCGCTGGCCGCCGATCTCGCGCGCATCGAGCAGGAGCGAGACGGCCGCCTCGCCGCCGCCTCCGAGAAGCGGGACAGCGACTGGGCGACGATGACGGCCACCTGGCGCCAGGCACGCTCCCAGACTGCGGCCATCGCCGCTGAAGCCTCGCGGCTCGACGCGGCGGCGTTCAAGTCCTGGAGCGAACTGGCGGACGACTCGGTGCCCTTGCCCGTCGAACCGCCTCCGGGGCTCCGCTTCGGCGATCTCGCCCTGACGCTCGAGCGGGTGCCCGGCGGCGTGTCGGCCACGGCAGCCCTCAATGAGTTCGGGCCGGTCGCGTGGACGCAGCCGGCAACCGTTCCCTGGCCCGTCGCCTCCTCGCTGCTGATCAAGACCTCGGCGATGGAAAAGGAGACCGCGTCGGCGATGATGCAGGCCTTGATGCTGCGGATCGCCACCGGGCTGCCTGCGGGCCAGAGCCGGTTCACGATCATCGATCCACTCGGCTTGGGCAAGCAGTTCGCCGGCTTCATGCACCTCGCCGACTACGACGAGTTGCTCGTCACCAGCCGCATCTGGACCGAGCCGCAGTTGATCGAGCAGAAGCTCGCCGACATCACCGAGCAGATGGAGGTGGTGATCCAGAAGTATCTCCGCAACGAGTACGAGTCGATCGGTGCCTACAACGCCGACGCGGAGGTTCCGGAGCCCTACCGGTTCGTCGCGGTGGCGAACTTCCCGGCCAACTTCAACGAGACGAGCGCCCGCCGGCTGGCGAGCATCGCCTCGTCGGGCGCCCGCTGCGGGGTGTACGTGATCCTCTCGGTCGATCCCTCGCAGCAGGTCCCCTCGGGATTCTCGCTGGCCGACGTCGAGCAGCACTGCACCGTGCTCACGCTCAAGGACGGCACCTACACCTGGAAGGACCCGGAGTGGTCGAAGTGGCCCCTCACGGTCGAGCAGGCCCCGTCAGACGAGGTGTTCACGCGGATCATCCAGCGGGTCGGGCAGGCGGCCAAGGCCGCCAAGCGCGTGGTCGTCCCCTTCGATCGGGTCGCGCCACCGGAGAGCGAGTGGTGGCACGGGAGCACGGCCAACGAGGTTCTCGCGCCGCTCGGACCGGCCGGTGCCAAGAAGCTCCAGTACCTCAAGCTCGGCAAGGGGACCAGCCAGCACCTGCTGATCGCCGGCAAGACGGGCTCCGGCAAATCCACGCTCATGCACGCGATGATCACCAGCCTCGCGCTGCAGTACAGCCCCAACGAGATCCAGTTCTATCTCATCGACTTCAAGAAGGGCGTCGAGTTCAAGCTCTACGACCATTACGCCCTTCCGCACGCCCGCGTCATCGCCATCGAGAGCGAGCGGGAGTTCGGACTCTCGGTGATGGAGCAGCTCGACCGCGAGTTGAAGCGTCGCGGCGATTTGTTCCGCGAACTGTCGGTGCAGAACGTCGGCGGGTTCCGCCAGACCGGTCATCCCGACCCGATGCCGCGGATCCTGCTGATCATCGACGAGTTTCAGGAGATCTTCGTCGAGGACGACAAGATCGCCCAGGATGCGACGCTGATCCTCGACCGGCTTGTCCGCCAGGGCCGAGCCTTCGGCATCCACGTGCTGCTCGGCTCCCAGACGCTGGGCGGCTCCTACAGCCTGCCCCGGGCCACGATGGGGCAGATGGCCATCCGCATCGCGCTGCAGTGCAACGAGGCCGACTCGAGCCTGATCCTCTCCGAGGACAACACGGCGGCCCGGCTGCTCACGCGCCCCGGCGAGGCGATCTACAACGATGCCAACGGCATGATCGAGGGCAACAACCCCTTCCAGGTCGTGTTCCTCACCGACGAGCAGCGCGAGCAGTATCTCGGGGCGCTTCGCAAGCTCGCGGACCGGCGAACCGACATCCCGCACCTCGACCGGATCGTGTTCGACGGCAATCAGGCTGCGGATCCGGCGCTCAACCCGCTGCTCACCGAGCTCCTGGCGTCGGGCACCGTCCATGGCTCCGAACTGGTGGCCCCGCTCGCCTGGATGGGTGATGCGATCGCCATCAAGGATCCCACCGCGGCGATCTTCCGCCGTCAGGGGGGCGCCAACATGCTGATCGTGGGGCAGCGGGAGGATCTCGGTGCGGCCATTCTCGCGATGTCGATGGTCAGCCTGGCGGCTGGACTCGACCCCCATCCGAACGGCGAGCTCGGCAAGCCGGGCAGGTTCGTGCTGCTGGAGCCGGCGATCGCCGAGGAGCGACCCGACATCCTGATCGCCACGGCGGCGGCACACCTGCCGCACGAGGTGGAGGTCGTCGGCCGCCTCGGTGTCGCCGACGCCGTGGAGCGGCTGGCCGCGGAGGTGAAGCGCCGACTCGAGGAACAGGTGCTCGACGGCGAGGCCGTGTTCGTGATCGTGCGCGACCTCGGCCGCTTCCGCGAACTCCGCAAGAACGACGGCGACTTCGGCTTCTCCTTCGGCGGCGACAAGAAGGCCTCTCCGGCCGACAACTTCCTCACGCTTCTCAAGGACGGCCCACCGGTGGGGATCCACATGGTCATCTGGTGCGACTCGCTCACCAACCTCCAGCGGACGTTCGACCGCAACGCGATCAAGGAGTTTGAACTCCGCGTGCTGTTCCAGATGAGCGGAAACGACTCGAGCCAGTTGGTTGACACGCCGATCGCCGCGAAGCTCGGCCCCCAGCGGGCACTCTTCATTCACGAGGAAACCGGCACGCTCGAGAAGTTCCGGCCCTACGCGTTCCCCAGCGCCGAGTGGCTCGACACGGTGTCCGGTCAGATGCGGGCCCGACGACAGGGAACGCCGGTGGAGCGGCCCGTGGCGAAGCCAGCCGCGGCATCATCCGATCCAGCCCCCACTGACGATGCGGGTGGCGGACTCGGCGGTTTCTCGGCCTTTGGCGGGGGCGACTTCAACTTCTCCAGCATGCTCGACGACCTGCCGGGCGGCGGTGGTGACAAGCCCGCCGACGGCGACGCACCCAGCGGGTGACGTCCTCCCGTCAGGACGCGCCCACCGCGGACACCCGACACGCCGCGTTACCCCAAGAGCAGCACGCATGCCCGGAGAAACGGGCTGCCGGCGACGAGCATGGCCATGCGCGTGGTCAGCGCGGCCGCCGGCCGACCTGGACGACGACCGTTTGCTCCGTGCCGCCGCGGACCACGCCGAGCGGAATCATTTCGCCGATCGGCGTCCGCGTCAGCTGCAACACGAGCCCGGCAGGCTCCGCCACCGGCTCGCCGTCGAACGACACGATCAGGTCGCCGGGCCGGATGCCGGCCAGCGCCGCCGGCGATTGCGGCTCCACCGCGGCGACGAGCACACCGGTCACGTCGGGTGGGGATGAGGTGAGCGCCATGCCGAGATACCCCCGCTCGACGTATCCATCCTGCAGGATCTCATGACACACCTTGCGGGCGGTGTTGCTCGGGATGGCAAATCCGATCCCCGAGTAGTCCTTGCCGACGATCGCGGTCGTGATCCCCATCACGCGGCCATGCACGTCGACGAGCGGGCCGCCGGAGTTGCCGGGGTTGATCGCGGCATCGGTCTGGAGGAACTCCTGGTACGGACTCTCCAGCACGCCCCTCCTGCCCACGGCGCTGACGATGCCATAGGTGATCGTGCGGTCGAGCCCGAAGGGGTTTCCGATCGCCCACACCATCTCGCCCGCCTCGACCTGATCGCTGTCGCCCCAGGTGGCGACGGGCAGGTTGTCGGCTTCGATGGTCAATACCGCCAGGTCGGTGGCCGCGTCGGCACCCCTGAGCTGCGCGGTGAACCGGCGACCGTCGGCCAGGGCGACGTCGATCTCACTGCTGTTGGCGACCACGTGGTAGTTGGTGACGATCACGCCGTCGCGTTCCACGATCACGCCCGACCCCACCTCCTCCGCCGTCGTACCGCTCGGCCTCAGGCCGCGCATCGCCGCGATCTCGTCGGCCACCGTCGTCACCCGCCTCTTCGACGTCACGTTGACCACCGTCGGGCCGATGATTCGCGCCAACGTCGTGAACATCTTGCCGACCGACTTCAGCTCCGCCTGCGATGCTGCGTCGCGAATCGCCGCCAGTTCGGCCCGCGTGCGGGCGTACTGAACCCGCCCCATCAACGATGGCCAGGCGATCAGGGCCACGAGGGCGACGAGGCCCGCGAAGAGCACGAGTGTCCGCTGATTTCCGGGGGTGGCAGGAGCCATCACCGCCCTCCCCCTTCCAGCATCCGCAGCCGCACGAGGTTGATCGCCGACTTCGCCGCCCGCGTGGGGGCCAGGTCGGCGCCGCCCCCGAACACGTGCTCGACGACGGTGGTGCCGGCGTCATCCGCGATCGCCACGTCCACCGCCCGGCGTCCCTCGGCCGCCGGCCGCACGTCGCCGACGGCGATGCCAACCGCGGCGGCATGGCGACGACGCACCTCCGCGGCGGCCGCCCTGACATCGGTGAGGCCCGTCGGCACCACGATGCCGCCCCGGAAGACTTCGGCCGCCTCGTCGCGACGGGCTGCGGCCTGCGCCACGAGCGCCGCCACCCGCCCTGCCGTTCCCGACTCGATCGTGGCGAGCGTCCTGCCTCGAGCTGCCAGGGAGGACAGCACCGCGTCTTCGATCTCGTCATCCTCGACCCCGTAGGCGATCGTGCCGAGGCACTCGCGGATCGTGGCCTCCGTCGGGGCCATCTTCGCGAGGCATTCGGCCTCGTCGCGACCCCGTGCCGCGATCCGCAGCGTGATCGTCGCCTCGTGCGCGGTGATCCCCACGAGCGGGTCACGACCGCGGCGGACGAGATCGGGCAGCATCGCCTCGACGGCACTCTCGCCGGCGCCGAAGCACTTGATCCGCCGCTGCACGATCGTCGCCCGGTCGGGAAGCATCGCCAGCACCGCAGGCTCGACGCTCGCCTTCCACATCACCCGCATCTCCGCCGGCACGCCGGGGAGGGCGAACACGCGGCATGAGCCTCCGCCACCGCCGGGCAGGTCCACGTCGATGCCCGGCGCCGTGCCCTCGGGGTTGGGGATGATGCGACTGCCCCGCGGAAACACCGCCTGCCGACGGTTCGACTCGGGCATCGGCATGCCCCGCCTCGAAAACCTCGCCTCGACGGCGGCGAGAGCCTCGGTGGACAGGTCGAGCGGCACGCCGGCGACCGCGGCGAGCACGTCACGGGTGAGATCGTCGGCGGTCGGCCCCAGGCCTCCGGTGACGACCACCAACGACGCCCTGGCCGCTGCCGCCCGAAAGGCCTCGACGCCCGCTTCGAGCGTATCGGGAACCGTCGTGTGGAACGTGACCGGCACGCCCAGAACACCGAGCTCCGCGGCCATCCACCGGCTGTTCGTGTCGAGACGCTGGCCGGACGTCAGTTCGTCGCCGATGGCGATCACTTCGGCATGCATGGGCTGGGCCGGCTTCCTGCGGGCGATACCGCCGCTCCCGCGGGGCGGCTATCCTGCATCGGTCTTCCATTACACCGTCCCCGGGTCGGGGCGACCATCACCCTCCTGGTCGATGCCGGTGCCCCGACCACCATACCACCACCCTGCCATGCTGCGGATCGGACTTTTAGGCTGCGATTCACGGATCGCGGACGTCGCCCAGGCGGCCGCCCGGCGAGGCGACCGAATCGTGGCCGTCCACGACGTGCGAGCCGGCACGCTGCCGAGCCTGGGGATCAAGGGCTCGATCGACTCATGGGAGCCGCTGCTCGAGGAAGCCACCTGCGACGTCGTGTTCGTGGGCGCCGAAGGCTGGAGCGACGCCCGCGCGGAAGCGGTGCGGACGCTCGTTCAGGCCGGCAGGCCGCTCGTGCTCTCGCAGCCGCTGGAGCTGTCGATGCTCTGGGCGTACGAACTCGACATGATCCGTCGCGACACGGGGAGCCGGCTCGTGCCCTGCCTGCCGGACCGCCTCCATCCGTTCGTGACCAGGCTCCGCGGTCGGATCGAGGCGGCGCTGGCCGGAGTTGACACCGCCGCGGAGTCACTGCACTTCGAACGCCGGATGACCGACCGCTCCAAGGCCGCCGTCCTCGCCCAGCTCTCCCGTGACGCCGACCTCGTCCGCGCCGTAGCAGGCGATCCCGCACGACTCTCCACGCTCGGCACCGCGGAGGCGGACTCCGCATGGCCTTCGCTCGCCGTGGGGTTCACGGGCGCCGCGCAGCTGCCCGTCCGTTGGCAGGTCGCACCCGCCGGCGAACCGGGTCTGACGATCAGGCTCCAGGCGGCCGCTGACGGCGCGACGATCGAGGCGGCTGACGATCCCTCGCGACCGTGGACCTGGAATGGCGTGGCCGACGCGCGGCCCTTCGATCGCGGTGCCGCCACGCTGGTCGCGCTCGACGCGGCCCTTGGCTGCGGCGCACCCCCGCAAGCCGACGAGGCGATCCCCGCCGCCACGTGGTCCGACGCCGCCCGGGCCATCGAACTGGCCGAAACGGTGCCTCGCAGTCTTGCCAAGGGCCGGTCCATCGACCTCCACCGCGAGGAGTTCACCGAACTCGGCACGTTCAAAGGCACCATGGCCTCGCTCGGCTGCGGGCTGATCATGGTGGCGCTCGTGGTCGTGATTGTCGCCACGCTCGTGGCCGGCATGGCGCGGGAGTTTGGCTGGGCCGCGGCAGGAGGCGTCGTCGATGCCTGGCCGACCATCGTCCTCGCCGTCCTCGGGCTGTTCCTGATCCTCCAGGTGATCCCCCTCCTGCTGGGGAATGCCGCCGACCAGGACGCGACCCGCGGGCCATCCCGCGAAACATGAGCCCTTTTCGCTGGGACGGCAGGTCTTTCCGCCTCCCGGCCGGTCCGGGAGCCGCGGCCCCCGGGGCTGGAAAGGTATGCCGGCTGGAACGACGCCGGTGGACCGCCGGCGGCAACTGGCCGATTTTCCCGGCAGGTTCGGGGGGTGTCGGGGGTCCGGCACCGGCCGTCACCGGGGTGTGGAGCGTTCAAGCATGCAGCGGAAGACGGCGTGGCTCCTGCTGCCGGCGTTCCTGGTGGGAACACTGGCACATGACTCAGCCCTCGCTGAGTCACGCCGCACTGCCATCGTGATGGCGATCGAGTCGCAGCGCGACTCGGTGGTCAACATCCATGGCCAGAAGGTGATCAGCGGTGACGATGGCTCGGACGGCGAGGTTCGCCGCGTCAATGGCATGGGCACGGGCGTGGTCATCGACCCCCGCGGCTACGCCGTCACCAACTTCCACGTCGTGGACGGGGTGCGGCGGATCGAGGTGACCCTGGCGTCCGGGAAGACGTCCGCCGCCACGCTCGTTTCCCATGACCCCAGAACCGACCTGGCGGTCATCAAGATCGCCACCGATGCGCTCCTGCCCGTCGCCACCATCGGCACCTCGGGCGACCTGATGATCGGGGAAACGGTGCTCGCCCTGGGCAACGCGTACGGCTACGAGCACACGGTCACGCGTGGCATCATTTCCGCCCTCCATCGCAACGTCGAGGTGAGCCGCACCCAGCGATACGAAGACCTCATCCAGACCGACGCCAGCATCAACCCCGGCAACTCCGGAGGCCCGCTGCTCAACATCAACGGCGAGGTGATCGGAATCAACGTGGCGGTGAGGGCCGGCGCCCAGGGCATCGGCTTTGCGATTCCCATCGACCGTGTGCTCGACATCGTATCCCGGCTGATGTCGGTGGAGCGACTCGACCAGACCTGGCATGGGCTGGTCGTCCGCTGCGACGGCCGCCAGGGTGCGGTCGTCGAGGCGGTGCACCGCCGCAGCCCTGCCGAGAGCGTGGGGGTGAAGGCCGGCGATCGCATCACCCGCATCGGCGAGATTCCCGTCACCCGACAACTCGACGTCGAACGGGCCCTGATTGGCCACAAGGCGGGCGAGAGCATCCCCGTCACCATGGTTCGCGCTGGTGGCGAGGAGCAGGTGGCCCTGCCGCTTGCCGAGGTCGCTCGCGACGCCGAATCGCTCGATGACCGGTGCTGGGCCGAGATCGGCCTGAGACTGCAACCTGCTTCCGCCTCGAAGGTGCAGAAACTGCAGGCCCGTTACCGTGGCGGTCTGGTGGTGACCTCGGTGCGCGAGGGTGGGCCGGCGGCGGAACAGGGCATTCAGGAGGGTGACATTCTCGTGGGGCTGCACGTCTGGGAGACGATCGCCCCGGACAATGTCGCCTACATCCTCGACAAGGCGGTCGAGGAGCATCTCAATCCGATCAAGTTCTACGTGCTTCGAGGCCGGGAAACCCTCTTTGGGCACATGGTTTCCGACACGGTTCGCCGCTAGCCACGCTGACCGGATTCGGCCGGCCGCCGGCCTCGACGGAGGCCATTCTCTCCCGGGTCGCGATGGCCGATACTGTCGGGATGGAACTCGACTTCGTCTCGCGGCTGATCGCCAGCATTCCCGCCGATTCGCGGCTGGAGGTGCCGCCGGGTGACGACGCGGCCGTGCTCCGGCCTCCCGCGGAACGCCGCACGGTCGTCACCGTGGACATGCTGATGGAGGGTGTGGACTTCGTGCTTGGTGCCGACTGCACGCCCCGTCAGGTCGGCCACAAGGCGCTCGCGGTGAATCTCAGCGACCTGGCGGCGATGGCTGCGCGTCCCGAGGCCGTGGTCGCCGCGGTCGCCCTGCCCCGTCGCGGAGGCGACGCGATCGGCCGCGGCCTGCTCGACGGCATGCTGGCCTGCGCGGCCGCCCACGGCGCCACACTCGCCGGCGGCGACACGAACGCCTGGGACGGACCGCTGGTGATCTCGATCACGGCCTTGGGCAGCGTGCCGCCGGGAGGAGCGTGGCGTCGTGATGGTGCCCGCCCCGGCGACCTGCTCGTCGTGAGCGGGGCCTGCGGCGGCAGCCTGCTGGGGCGACACCTGGCCGTCGCGCCACGGTGCCGCGAAGCCCTCGTCATCGCCGGTGCCTTCGACGTCCACGCCGCGATCGACATCAGCGACGGGCTGTCGCTCGATCTGTCCAGGATGATCGACGCCAGCGGAGTCGCCGCGGTCGTCGATCTCGCGTCAGTTCCCATCCATGCCGACGCCACACGCATGGCCGCACGCCCCGGCGACGGTCGCAGCCCGCTCGATCATGCCCTCGGCGATGGCGAGGATTTCGAACTCCTGCTGGCGTTGCCCGCCGACGAGGCCGGCCGGCTGGTGACCGACGGGCCTCGCCTCACCGGCATCCCCTTCACGATCATCGGCGAGGTCGTCGCCGGCCGTGGGCTTTCGGCCCGCGCGACCGACGGTTCCACCGCACCGCTCGCACCCCGGGGCTACGAACATGCCTTCGAAGGCTGAGCAACGATCCGGGCACGACGTGTCCTCCGCCTCGTTCTCCATCACCGCCGAAGCCGAGCTCATGCCGTTCGCGGTCCGGCTGCTGGTCGCCCTCCCACGACCCGCGTTCGTCGCCCTCTCTGGTGATCTCGGGGCGGGGAAGACGACGTTCGTGAAGGCCATCGCGGCTGCGGCCGGCATCGATCCGGCCGAGGTGACCAGCCCCACGTTCGGTCTCGTGCACGAACACGCCGTGCACGACGGCACGCTCCTTCATGCCGACCTGTACCGGATCGTTGACGCCGGCGATCTGCACGAGATCGGCTGGCACGACGCCTTGGCGAGGGCCACATGGGCATTCGTGGAGTGGCCGGAGCGGATCGCCGCGGTGCTGCCTCGCGACCGGATCGACGTGTCGATCACCATCGACTCGGCGACGGCCCGCACGCTCGCGCTCGTCGGCCGCGGTCCGGCCCATGCCGCGGCCATCGAGCATCTCAGCGGGCACGCCTGAATCCCGTCGCCGGCACTCCGGTTCAGAGCACGAGCTTTCGTACCGACTGAAACTGCGGGTGTGACGCCGTGCGGCACCATTCGAAGAGGATCGCCTCCGAGGTGGTCGGCACGGCACCCGCTCCCTCCAGCCGCCGCAATGCCGCGTCGCGATCGACGACATGCCGCGACGACACCGCGTCAATCGCCAGAAACACGGCATAGCCCTCGGCGAGCAGGTCGAGGGTCGTCTGGGCGACGCAGACGTGCGTCTCGAAGCCGCAGACCACGATCTGACCGACCGCATTCGGGATCGCCCGTGAGAAACCCTCGGCGCCGCAGCAGCTGAATGCCATCTTTTCGAGCGGCGGCGGAAGCAGGTCGGCCAGCGAGGACACTGTGCCCCCAAGCCCCTTGCGATACTGCTCCGTCACCACGGCCGGCACGCCAAGCAGCCTCGCGCCCTCTGCCAACCGCCGGCATCGGGCCACCACCGCTTCGCCATCGGCAATGGCCGGCACGAGCCGCTCCTGCACGTCCACCACGCAGAGCATCGACGCTGACGATGACAGCCGCATCTCGATCTCTCCTCGCAGACCAGGGAAGCAGACCAGGGCAGCAGACCAGGGAACGGATCCACTCAACCCGACGGAATCGCCTGAACGTCGACCGCAGGAGGAGGGGTCGTCGTCAGATCGGCCGACGCGCCCTCCGGCAGGGATCTCAGCCGGGCGAGCTTCGCGGCCGCCGTTGGCTCGCCGGCCGTCTCGCGCCCAGGGGCGCTGCCGAAGTTGATCGTCCGCCCCTTCTCGTCGAACAGTTCCCACGCCCGCAGCGTCTGCCCGCCACCGATCGGCCGGCAACCGGACAGGCCGAGTGGCCGCCAGTCGGGCCCGACCACCGCGGCCACCGCGGCCCCCTCCTCCACCAGCGGGTCGCCCCACGGAAACCCGACCGCCCCCTGCGGCCCCGATGGCACGCCCGTGATCCGCGGGTATTCCGCAGCTGACTCGGCCGTAAAGTCGTCGCTCGGCAGCACCACGGCCTCCGCATCCACGGCCAGCAGGCCGCCAGGCACCGCCACCATCGCCACCGGTTCGCGGCACCGCACGACGACGTCGGCCGCGGCGGGGTGCCGCATGGTCACCGACACGACGTCCCTGACCCACGGATGCATGGCGAACGCCCGAGCCAGCCGGCGAGCCAGTTCCGGGTCGTCGAGCGGCACGCCCGCGTCGAGACTCGCATCGCGAAGCGCCTCGGTCTTGAGGTCGGCCCGCACCCATGGGGCGACGCCCTCGACCGTGATCGACTCGGGGTGGAGCATGAGATCCGCGGCCCCGCGGACGCGATCACCGAGCCTGGACCAGGCGGCCCAGCCCAGACCGATCGCCGCAGCGGCGACGACGAGTGCGCCGACGCCGGCGCGATGCTCGTCCAGAAACGCGGCGAGCCGCCCCGGGGCAGCCTGCTCGACGGCGGGTTCGCGGCGGCGCGGTGACTGGTGTGGGACCCCGGGCGGCACGGCCTCACCAGACCTCGATCTGCGGTGTCAGTTCGACGCCGAGTTTCTCCCGCACCCGTGCGCGGACCGTCTCCACGAGCGTCCGCACGTCGTCGGCGGAGCAGTGCGGTCCGGCGACCACGTAGTTGGCGTGAGGGGCATAGATGCTCGCATCACCGGCCCGCAGATCGCGGCCACCGGCCTGCGCCACGAGCGACTCGGCCGTGGTGCCCAGGGGATCCTTGAACATCATCGCCACGCTCCGCGTGCCGCTCGGCTGGGCCGACCTCCCCACGATCCATTGCTTCTGCATCCGCTTGGTCAGCGCGGCCGGATCCTCCTCGTCGAGTTCGAGGCGGCAGCCGATGATGATGCAGTCGTCGAGGTTGCTCCACCGTGACTCGAATGCCAGTCGCGAGCGATCGCGAACCTCCGTGGTGCCGTCGGCCTGCATCACGGTGACGTCGGCGACCCGTTCGCCGATGTCACCGCCGTGGCCGCCCGCATTGCCCACCAGCGCGCCCCCCACCGTGCCCGGAACGTCCACGAGTGTCTCCAGTCCGCTCAGGCCAGCCTGCACGGCCGCAGACACCACGTGCACGAGCTTCGCGCCGGCGCCCACCTTCACCACGGGCCGCTGCACATCGATGCCGCAGAAAGCCGGGGCGGAGAGCCGCACGACCATGCCATCGAAGCCGCTCGTCGGGACGAGCACGTTGGAGCCCCCGCCGATCACCCGCAACGGGATCCGCTGCTCATGGCATCGGGCCACGACCCGCGCCAGCGCCTCGACATCGACCGGTTCACAAAACCACGACGCCGCGCCGCCAAGCCCCAGCCAGGTGTGGTGGGACAACGGCTCCTGGGCGGACACGGCAACCCCGAGGTCGTCGAATGGAGATGCGGCGGTGGTGCCGGTGGCGGATCGGGCAGGCTGCTTCATCGCTGGATTCCCTCGCGGCGTCGAGGCGCACGCCTCAGCCGGTCCGATTGTGCCTCAGGCTGCCTCGGCCCGTCCATGGCGAACCGGGACCGCCCGACTGCACTGCCGACGGCCAACTCAGGCCGCCCGGCGGCCGGCAAACGGGGCCTCGGCCGGGTGGGCGAGTTGCAGCCAGCCGTCGACGAGCATGGCGAGGGTCGTCTGGCCGCCGCAGGGGCCTCGTGGCCCATGCCCCTGCGGCGGTGGGCAGCCAAGCACGACGACGCAGTCGCCGCCGCCCATCGACGCCAGCAGTCGATCGACTCTGGCATAGGCCGCGACGTCCTCGTTGGTCGGCTCGTCGGAGGCCACGGTCGCCGGCACGATCACGCAGGCGTCGCTCCAGCGGCCCAGGCGGCCGGCGAACGCCCTGCCGCCAAGACGGTGCGCGAGCGCCGCGTCGGCGATCACCGTCAGCCGACCGGGCGTCAGCCGCCGGAGGCTCGCGATCGATGACGACACGGCGTGCATGCTCGACGGCGCGTCGATGAACACCGCGAAGTCCTGCCCTCGATCGAGCCGCTCGAGCCGGCCGGGCACCGAGCCGGCGGCCTCGATGCCCCGCGCCGCATGTTCGAGCGTCACGCCATACCGGGAGCCGACGGCGGCGGCGAGCACGGTGTCGCGGACGAACGGCACCGTCGGCGTGTCCACCGCCACCGGCACCGTCTGCCCGCCCGACTCCAGGAGAAAGGTGCGGCCGAACAGGCTGCCATCGAGCGGGCGCGCATGCACGTCGCAGTCGCCCCGGAGTCCGGCGGCGAGCAGGGTCGTGCCCGCCGGCGCCGAGGCCAGCAGACGGTGCCGAGCCGGCGCTGGCAGACCCGTCACCAGGCAGCCGTCATCGGCGAGCGTCTCCATGATCCGCGTCAGCACGTCGCGGTACGCACGGCGGGTCGAATGGCGGTCGAGGTGCGCGACGGCCCGACTCGTGAACACGACAGTGTCGGTGGTCATCCCCGCCGTCGCCTGCGCCGCCAGCATGCGGCTCGACACCTCGACGATTGCGTGAGAGCAGCCGGCGGCAGCCAATCCCGCCAGGGCGTGAGCCAGCGTGGCCGGCGACGCGATGTCGGCCGCGACGGGCTCGGCGTCATCGGGACCGAGACAGCCCAGATCCGACAGCACGCCGACGCGATGGCCCGCCTCGGCGAGCACGGCTGCCGTCAGCCAGACGGTGGTCGTCTTGCCGCTGGTGCCGGCTACGGCGATCACCCGCATCTCCCGGGAAGGATCGCCCGCCAACGCGTGGCAGATCCGGGCGTGGGCCCAATCGGCGTCGCTCACCAGGCACAGCGGCAGCCCGTCCGTCGAGACGATTCGCTCGGCAACCACCGCCACGGCACCCCGGGCGATCGCCAGCGGCACCTCCTCGTGGCCGTCGCCGCGATCGGTCATCCGGGCCACGAAGACGTCGCCGGGACGGCAGCGGCCCGCCTCATCCTGGCAGGACCCGACCACGATGTCATCGCAGCCGATGAACCGCGCCGCAGGCATCGCCGCCGACAGCCTCACCTCGCAACGGCCGCCCCGTGCAGACGCCCTCCCCTTCCCGGTCGCCGAATCACGCATGACGGCCTCCTGCCGAACGTGTTTCGAAGGCGGCGTGTGGCGCCCCTTCGCAAGTTGACCCGCCCATCCTTGAGCAGAGCCGACGGCGGATTGTCGATAGCGTCGAAGGTGGGTCAAGGCGGGTTTCGACCACAGCCGCGGGCACCAGCGCAGCCTGCGCCGGGACTACCGCAGATAGCCCGCCTTGCCACGGCGCGGCATGCTGGGGTAGCGTCGCAGGAGGTTTTGATCGGATCCTCATGGAGGTCGCACGTGGGCGACGCCGTATCGGCCCAGGTTCCTCCCGTGCTGTGGCTCGGCCCGGCGGACTCCTCGAGCGAACTCGCGCTTGCGAGGGCATGGATCGCCGATCGCGCCGAGGTGATCGACGCCGCCTCGCCGGCCATGGCGGTGGCCAATCCACCGCTTGCGATCCGCGACCGGTCTCCGGCCGCAATCCTGCTGGGCTCCTCGGCCGCGATCTCGTGGAGCGTGCGCGACTGCGTGATGGTGTCGCGACGCTGGCCGCTGGCGCCCCTTGTGTCGGTGGCCGCGACGCTCGTCGAGGGCCGCCGGCGAAGCGGCCCGGCGCTCCCCGGCGTCGAGGAAGTGGCCTGGAACGAGCTGCCCGGTCGGCTCGCATGGTGGCTCTGCGATCGGGCGATCGGTGCGCCGGGCACGCTGGGCATGCCGGCGACGGCGCGGCGGGAGGAGCGGCTGCTGGAGGTTTCGAGGCGCGTCGCGGAAATGCGTCCACGGCAGCCGGCTCGGGTCGAGGTGGCCGCCACGCGGGCGATCGACGCCGAGGCGGTCGCCGATCTGGTGGCTGCCGCCGGCCACGCGGTCGTCGGCCGGCGTGTTGGGAAGCCGCCGATCGATCACACCGCGGATGCGGTCGTCTGGGATGCCGGCGACCTCGAAGCCCCCCAGATCACCTGGACGGGCCTGCTCGCCGCAAACCGCCCCGACGCCGCGATCATCTTGCTCGACTCATTTCCCCGCGCGGACACGGCCGCGGCCGCGGCCAGGAGCGGCGCGTCGGCGGTGCTCTCACGGCCTGCGTCGCTCGAGTCGCTGGCGGGCATCCTGCTCGGCGTGAGTCCGCGTCCCGCCGGCAGCCGTGGTTGACGCATCCTCCGTGCTACCGTACACGTCGCATATGGAGAAACGCCCGATCCCCGCGGCGGTCTGGGCATGCGGTGCCCTGATGACCGCCGGCGGATGTGCCCATCTTGCGACCACGCCCCTGGCGGCCTCGGCACCGGCCGTCGCGGCATCGATGGTCGCGGCGGCTGACGGGCTTCCCGATCGAAGCGAAGTCACGGCCGGCCAGCTGGTCATCCACGCCGACTTCCCGATTGCCGGACAGCACCGCCTCGTCCGCGAACTCGACGGTCTGCGGACCGACGTGAGCCAGGAACTCGGTCTCCCGGTGTCGGACGAGCCGGTGCACCTCTACCTCTTCGAAAGCACCGAGCGGTACGACGCGTTCGTGGCCCGCCGCTTTCCGTCATTCCCCGCCCGTCGCGCGTTCTTCGTCGAGACCGATACCACGCTCTCCGTGTTCGCGGCCTGGCAGGATCGGATCGCCGAGGACCTCCGTCACGAGACGACGCACGGCTATGTGCACGCCGTCGTCCCCGCGGTGCCGCTCTGGCTCGACGAGGGGATCGCCGAGTTCTTCGAGACGCCGCGGAGCGACAACGGCCTTCATCGGGGTCACGTGGCGCATCTGGCGGGCCGCCTGCTGGAGGGGACCTGGCGTCCCGACCTGGACCGGCTCGAATCGCTGACGGCGGCGGGCGAGATGTCGCAGGACCACTACGCCGAGGCCTGGTGCTGGGTGCACTGGCTGCTCCGGACCACGCCTGAGCGGCGCACGCTTCTCCAAGACTACCTCGCCGATGTTCGCCGCGACCCGCAATGCCGGCCGCTCTCAGCGCGCATCCGCCACGAGTTGTCGCAGTCGGGCGTGGCTGCCGACGACGTGAAGCGCCATCTGGCAGCGCTCGGTGGCGTAGCGCTCGAGCGTTAGGAGCCCCCATCGCTTCCGCGATTCGGCTTCCTGATGCCGCAGGAAGCGTAACGCCGTAAGGCGCGTCACACGTGATCCTGAGGCGTTCCTGCGGCGGCGTCACTCCGCCAGGAAGCCCCGAGCGGGAGCGAGGGGATCAAGCGTGGCGGCTGCGAACGATGCGTGCCGATCCGCGGAGCCGTTCCCGTCGCTTGCGCTCCGGGCTTTGAGGGTTCCGTGGAAAACGCACGAGTATCAAGTGTGACGCGTATAAGGCGTACGGCCGCCCTCTGACGCGCTCGATCCACACTCGCCCCCATCGCTTCCGCGATTGGGCTTCCTGATGCCGCAGGAAGCGTAACGCCGTAAGGCGTACGGCTCTTCTCCGCCGAATTCACGGCCGCCCGCGTCGCTCACGCACTCGGGCCGTCGGGCCCGCGCCGAAACACCGTGCCGTGCCCCACCGCCTCGAAGCCAAGCTTGAAAAACAGCTTGATGGCCGCCTCGTGGGCCTCCGAAACGTGCGTCTCCGCCAGCGCCACGCCTTCCTGGGCGAGATCGTGCAGCGCCTCGGCGAGCAGGTAGTTGGCGTAGCCCTGCCGCCGTCGGCCGTCATCCACGTCCACCCGCATCAGGCCGGTCGCATGCACGCCCCAGGCAGTCGCCAGCGGCTGCATGTCCCAGAACGTGCCGCTGCCGAGCAGTTTCTGGGCCTCGTCGCGGAGTTCGTAGCGACGCACCGCGATGCCGGTCGTGGTGGCCGCCTCCCACCAGTTCCGACGGGCCGGTTCGTCGATCACCCGAAGCGTCGAGGCCCGTCGCAGCGCCATCTGCTGCCGGCTCACCGGCGGCCGAAACCCGGCCAGCGGCCGCCGCATGACGGCGATCCGCTCGGCCTCCAGGTAGCCGGCCCGGCGAAACACCGACTGCATGCCCGGAGACGAGTCGAGCACGCCCGGCAGGTCGGATCCGCCGTAGAGCCCGAGGTAAAAGCCGCCGATCTGCGGCGTGCCCCCGCCCATGATGGTCTGCGCCCCGCGCCGGCGCAGGTAGTCCTCGGTGCGGGCCAGCAGTCCGTCGGCGATCGACTCGTGGTGCTCGTGCGGCGCAGTCACCACCAGCATGGTGGTGCCGATCGCGAAGTCGATCGCGGTGCGGTCGGCGTTCGGTCCGAACGCCGCGTGCGCGAAGCCCACCACGCGATCCCCGTCCACCGCGACCAGCAGGCCCTCGCGGTCGAAGTAGGGCTTTGAAAACACGCACGCCTCGAGCCACGCCGACGTCATCGGCTGGAAGCCGCAGGGCCCGAGCTCCGCCGTTCGCCAGACATCGGCCAGCCGCGGCGGATCGTCGTTGCGGAAGCACCGATACTCGATCATCGGTTCGGCTCCACAGCAGCCGCACCACCGGCCAGACGGACCTCGATCCAGCCGTCGTGCACCCTGACCTCGTGCACGGCCTGCCGAACGGTCGCGGACACCCGATGCCGCCCCGTGGTCACGTCGAACTGCCAGCCATGCCACGGGCAGGTGAGAACAACGCCGCAGAGCTGCCCCGTGCCGAGCGGCCCGCCCTGGTGCGGGCAGAGCCCGTCGATCGCATGGAGCACGCCGTCAACGTTGGCGATCGCCACCATCCGTCCGTCGGCAACCCTCTCGAGGCTGGTGCCGGGAGGACACTCCGACGCCTCGGCGATCGGAATCCAGTCGGGCATGGCGGGGTGTCACTTGGGCGGGGATTGCCGCCGGCTCTGTCAGGCGGCGGGCCGCGGCTTCGCCTTTTTAGCCTTTCCGGGCTGGCCCCGCCATCGCCGGTGCACCCACCAGTACTGGGCGGGTTCCCGGCGGACGGCTCCCTCCAGAAGCGACGTGTACCACTGCGACAGGCTGGTGAGGTCGCCGGTCTCGGGGCTGCCCGAGGCGGGGTCGGCGATCCCCTCGACGCGAAGGTCGTAGTCGAACAGCCCGCGGCGCCGCGTCGCCGAGCAGACCATCACCGGTGCCGATGCCGACAAGGCAAACACCCCGATCGCCTTGTGCACGCTCGCCGGCCGCCCGAAAAACTGGACCCAGCAGCCCCTCGGCCCGGCGGCCTGATCGCCGAGCAGGCCGATGGCGCCGTTCTCGTCGAGCACCTGCGCCACGTCGGGCGCGCTCCCCTTCTTGGGCAGGATCCGCTGGCCACGCGATTCGCGAAACGTCGTCACGAATCGATCGAGGAGCGGGTTGTCGAGTTCGCGGGCCACCGAGAAGATCCGCAGACCGAACAGGCCGAACAGGTAGGCGGCCAGTTCAAAGTTGCCGTAGTGGCCCGAAAGGATCACCTTCGGTCGATCGAGCCAGAGCAGGCGGACGATCTCCTCCATGCCGTGAATCCGCAGGTGCTTCCGCCAGGTGGTCTTGTGGATCACCCGGTTCGCGTGCGCGATTTCCACCACCATCAGCAGGAGGTGTTCCCACATCGCCTGAGCCATGTCGCGGCGTTCTGCGGAGGTCATCTCGGGATAGGCGATGTGCAGGTTGTCGCGGACCACGGTCCGACGAATCCGCAGGCGATTGGCCAGCACCCCCGAAAGCCCGCGAGCCCATCGCTCACAGAGCGGTCGCGGCAGGGCCTGGACGACACAGATCGCCACCCTGACGGCTCCGTAGACCACCCGGTCGAGACAGCGCGTGGCGAGCGTGCGGCGGGGCAAGGTGTGTCGTCCGTGACAGCGGTGGCAAAGCCCCGGATCTCCTCCCGGGGCCGTTCAGTGTTGCGAACCCGCTCCTCCCAGGCCAGACCGGTTTGGAGGGCCACCGGGGCGGGAATCCGGGGCCAAGCGGCCGCACGAACTAGCCCGCCGCCCCCCGCCCAGGCTGGGCGAGCAGCAGAAACACGCTCACCGCGTTGAACATCGCGTGCAGAAGCACGCAGGGCACGATCGACCCGGTTCGCTCGGCGATCAGCCCCAGGACCAGCGCCAGGGGAAACAGCGGCAGGAAGGCCAGGCCCTGGCCGGCATGGGCCGATGCGAAGGCGATCGCCGAGAGGGCGACCGCCACTCCCGATTCGTCGGCGAAGTGCTTCTCGAGCCAGCCCTGCAGGATCCGGCGGAAGAAAAACTCCTCGGTAAGCGGGGCCACCACGACCGCCGATATCACCACCAGCGCGGCCGCCACGAGGTCGCGGCGGCCGTCGAGAAAGTTCACGATCGGGTGGTCGTACGTGACGATGGCATTGAGCGCCGCCGCCGCCATGAGCAGCGGAAAGACGACGAGGCCAAGCGCCCGGCAGGCGACCGCCAGATCGTCCCGCAGCCGGCCGCCAGGAAACCCGAGCGCCGGCCAATCGGCGCCGCGAAACCGCAGCCAGGCGATCCCCGCCAGCATCGTTCCCAGCGACAGCACCGCGTTGCCGACGAGCCGATCGATCACCGGCCGCGACTCGGGCATCCCGCGGGTCATCAGCGTGGCGGCCACCAGGTAGCCAACCACCACCACCGCCACGTCACCAGCCTCCCACGGCACCTGGGCGTGGGGCCGTGCGGCCACGAGCGGCTCGCCCCGCGCCATCCGCCTTCGGACGAACGCCGCCGACCAGAGAAATCCGAGAAACGCCGCGGCGAGCACCAGCGCCTGAGGCCAGGCATCCTGGAGGTGGGGAGTCACGACGTCGCTCATCGCCCCACCAGCGCGCGTGCCGCGAGCACATACTCGAATCCCGACCAGATCGTGGCGATCACCGCGGCCCACGACACCCAGCCGGCCAGCCGGTCGATGCCGACTCCGCCCGGCGCGAGCTCGGGCCAGGCATGGCCGGCCAGCACGAGGCCGATGGTCAGGCACTGCAGCACCATCTTCAGCTTTCCGGAGAGCGCGGCCGAGAAGTCGCGGCCTGCCCGCTCCATCTCGGCGCGAATCGCCGTCACCACGAGTTCGCGGACGATCACCACCACGGCCATCCACGGCTGGATCGCCGAATCGCGGCCCGCCAGCAGCACGTAGGCTCCGCAGACGAGCACCTTGTCCACGAGCGGATCGAAGATCCTCCCCAAGCGGCTCACCTGGTCGAATCGCCGTGCATACCAGCCGTCGATCCAGTCGGTGGAGGCGGCGATCACGAACAGCCAGAAGGCGACCGCCGGCCAGTCACGTTCCACCGCCGCAAAAAACACCAGCGACAACACCAGCCTGGCGAGCGACAGCAGGTTCGGGACGGTGACGACGCTGTCGCTGGCCACTCCTCAACCCTCCACCGGCACGGCGGCGAGGTCGTAGCCGCTCGCCGCCACGACCTCGACGGATAGGATTCTGCCCGTGAGCGGGGTCTTCGGCGACGTGCCGGGGGCGGTGAGATACACCACGCAGTCGATGTCGGGGGCGTCTGACTTCGACCGCGCGAGCCAGACGTCGTCCCGTTCGCCGCTGGGGCCGTCCACGATCACGTCGAGCACCCGTCCCACCTGCCGCCGGGCGTGGTCGTGGGCGATTCCCTGCTGCACGGCCATCAGCTCGTCGCGGCGGGCAGCCTTCTCCTCCTCGGGAAGATGACCGTCGAGCTTCGCCGCGGGGGTGTCGGGCTCGAGCGAGTAGGTGAACACGCCCACCCGCTCGAACTTCCAGCGGCGGACGAAATCGACCATCTCCAGGAACTGCCCGCGGGTCTCGCCGGGGAAGCCGGTGATGAACGTGGTCCGCAGCACGAGATCGGGAATCCGCTCGCGGAGCTTGCCGAGCAACTCCTCGGTGGCGGCGCGGTTCGTCCGACGCTGCATCCGCTTGAGCACGGCGTCGCTGGCGTGCTGCAAGGGCATGTCGAGGTAGGGGAGGATCTTGCGGCTGGTGGCGATCTTCTCGATCAGCCTGTCGGTAAAAAAAATGGGGTAGAGATACATGAGGCGGATCCACACGATCCCCTCGACCTTCTCCAGTTCGTCGAGCAGTTCCACGAGCCGCGGTTCGCCGTAGAGATCCATCCCGTAGTAGGTGGTGTCCTGGGCGACGATCACGAGTTCCTTCACGCCGTCGGCGGCGAGCTCTCGGGCCTCGCGGACGACCTCCTCGATCGGCTTGGTGGCATGCTTCCCCCGCATCTTCGGGATCGCGCAGAACGTGCAGGTGCGGTCGCAGCCCTCGGAAATCTTGAGATACGCCATGTGCCGCGGCGTGACCCGCATGCGGCCCGTGTCGTCGAGGGCCCGGGCGGGCGCGGGCCGGAAGATGCTCCGCTGGTCGCCCAGGCCGCCGATCAGCCGCTCCGCCGTCCGGGCGATCTCGTCCCGGGAGAACACGCCGATCACGGCGTCGAGCCCGGGCAGTTCCTGGAGCAGCCCCTCCTTCTGCCGCTCGGCGAGGCAGCCCGACACGATCACACCTCGCGTGCCCCCCTGCTTCTTGAGGTCGAGCATCTCGTGGATCGCGGCGTACGACTCGGCCCGCGAGGCGTCGATGAACGCGCACGTGTTGACGATCACCAGGTCCGATCCGGCCGGATCGGCCACCAGCTGCCAGCCGTCGTCGCGAAGCAGCCCGAGCATCCGCTCGCCATCCACGAGATTCTTGGGACATCCGAGGCTGACCATCGCAAACGTGCCGCGGCAGGTGGCGGGATCGACGGGCGGTACCGCCGGCAGCGGGCTCGCCTCCAGGCCACAGGCTCCCCCAGACGCATCGACGATCGGCAGGCGGTGCATGTCAGGCACGCTCCGCGATGATCTTGTCGAGCTCGGCGCGGAGCCGAGGCAGGATGGCGTCGTAGGCGAAGGCGCCGAGCTCGGTGCTCCGCTTCTTGAGGTTCACGTGCGTCGGACCGCACCAGAGGCCCAGGTCGGCGTCGTCGGTCTCGCCCGGGCCGTTCACGCGGCAGCCCATCACCGCGATCGTGATCGCGTGATCCTTCGCATAGGCCGTCATCGCCTTGACCTCCTTCGCCAGTTCGATGAAGGCCTCGTTCTCGACCCGCGAGCAGCTCGGGCAGGAGATGATGTTGAGCGACGAGAGTCCGTAGTCCACCACGCTCCGCACTCGGCCGGCGGCGATGTCGGCGAGGATCGCATTGGCGGCGGCGATCTCCTCCGGCTTGTCGGCATTGGGCACGGTGAGCGATACGCGGACGGTGTCGCCGATGCCCCGGGAGATCAGCTGCTCGAAGGCGATCCGCGTCTTGATGATGCCGTCGGGCGGCATGCCCGCCTCGGTCACGCCGAGGTGCAGCGGCACGTCGGGCCGCTGGCTGCTGAACCGCCGGTTGACCTCGATGACCTTGGTGGGGTCGGAGTCCTTCAGCGACACGGCGTAGCGGGTGAAGCCGATCGAATCGAGCAGTTCGCAGTGCTCCAGCGCGCTGGCCAGCATCGGCCCGATCGAGTCATGCTCGTCGAACTGCTCCTTCTTGGCCGGATCCACGCTCCCGCAGTTCACGCCCACGCGGAGGGCGCAGTCGTGGTCTGCAGCCACGCCCGCGATGAACTTCACCTTCTCCTGCCAGGGCTTCGTCGGCTCGTGGTGGTACAGGTGGCCGGGGTTGTAGCGGAGCTTGTCCACGTGCGGGGCCACGTCCAGCGCGAGCCGGTAGTTCTCCTGGAGGTCGATCGCCAGGTTGGCCGGCGTGCCGGCCCGGATCGCCTCGAGGGCCGCGGCATCCTTCTTGGAATCGACGGCGATCCGCACCACCCCGGCACCGGCCGCATGGAGGGCGTTGGCCTGTTCGATGGTGGCCGCCACGTCCTGCGTGTGGGTGGCGGTCATGCTCTGGGGGGCGATCGGGTGCCCGGCGCCGATCGTGATGCTCCCGATCCGCACCGCCCGCGTGGGGTTTCGCTTCAGTTCGACCACGATCGCTCCTCGTCCGTCGGGGGCCGGCCCGGCACGACGTCCGGCCGGTGCACGCCCGTCAAAACGATAGCAGACGTTCGCTCTCGGGCGATATGCAGCCCCTCCGGCGGGCGGCCGCACGGCGGAGGGCCAGCACCACAGCCGCTCCGCCGGCTGCGAGCCAGCCCGCACGCGGCTCCGGCACGGCCGCCACACTCCGGGCGGCCGCGGCATAGGGGCCGGTGTCGAAATAGCCCGACGTCATGAACTCCGCAGCATCCAGGATGTCGTTCACACCGTCGTAGTTGAAGTCGCCGTCGGACCAGATTGCAGCGGACCCGGTGTCGAACTTCCCCGCCGTGAGGAACCCGGCAACGTCGAGGATGTCGATCACGCCATCGAGATTGGTGTCACCCGGTGCGGCATACGCGAAGGAGATCGAACCTCCGCCGTTCTCGAGCCAACCGATCGCGCGGGACCGGCCGCCGGCGAGCTCGCCGGCGATCGCGGTCGAGACGATCCCGCTCGTGCCCGACCAGGTGCCGTCTCCCCTGCCCTCGCGGAGTCTGGCCAGCGCCGTGGCCGAGGAAAGACTCCCGGTGACGGTGAGCGAACCGGTGCCGATGTCCAGCTTTCCGCCAGACTGGAGGTCGAGCCCGCGAACCGCGGCATCGACACCCGTGGCCAGCCCGAGCGTCGCACCGGCCGCGATGCTCGCGGTGCCCGACCCGAGCGCCTGGGCATGGGCGGCAAGCAGTCGGCCCGCGAGCACCCGCGTGCCGCCGGCATGGGAGTTCGATCCCGAGAGCGTCACCGTCGCCGTGCCGGTCTTGGCAAGGCTGCCCGCCCCCGTGAGCCGCCCCGAGAACGCCGTCGATTCCCCGTTGCCGCCGATCGTCAGTGCCACGGCGGCGGTCGAGGTGTTGGCCAGGGCCAGGGTGCCGGCCCCGGCGAGCCCGCCAAACGTCGCCGACACGATCGGACCGAAGGCGATCGCACCGCCGGTGCCTGACTGGGTATCCACCGTGCTCCGCACGAGCGCGGCGGAATGGCCCACGAGCAGCCGGCCTGAGTCCACCCTCGTCGGCCCGGTGAACGTGTTCGAGAGCGTCAGCGAGAGCGTTCCGGTGCCGGTCTTGGTGAGGCCCGCCGTGCCGGTGAGGATCGAGGCCCTTGCCTCCGCCTGCGTCTGCGTGCCGCTGGCGACATCCACATAGATCGTGCTTGGAGCGTAGGCCGAGATGAACTGCACTTCCACGAAGTCGGCGGTGGTGCCGCTCGCCACCGGATCGAACCGCAGGCGGGAGATCTGGCCGGTCCAGGTGGAGGTGGACGACAGCACGACTTCATAGGTGCGAAACTGGCCATCGGCCGTGATCGTGAAGCCCTGGCTCTGAGCCGTGCTCATCGGCAGGGCGCCGTTGTCGCGTTCCCAGTAGAAGCGGCCCGACGTCTGCGCCGCGCCGGCCACCGACGCCGCCACGCGGACGAAGATCTTGGGCACGTCGGCCGCGGGAAACGAGCATTCCGGCCCGATCATCTGCGGGTCGGCGGAGTTCACGTTCACGTGCAGCCGATCGGTCACGGGAAAGCCGGAGTCGGTGGCGTTGGCGTAGGTCCAGCCATCCCGCGTGCCCCGAAACTGGTAGTCGGGCTTGAGGTCGGGCTTGTTGGCCGTCGCGAAGGCGCGGATCGACGCCAGGTTGCCGAGGATCAGGTGGTAGGTGTGCTCGTAGACGATGTCGTCGTCGATGATCTCGGAACGGATCGGGGCGATGTAGCCGGTGTTGGCGCTCGTGGTGCTGCCCGTTCCGGGCGTGCCCGCGAAGCCACCGATGAACTTCACGGTGTTGGGCGCGAACACGCCCAGCCCCCAGTCGTTGGCATCGACGTAGGCGGCCCAGCCCTCGGTGGCCCGAAACGTGGTCCACGGCGGCCCCGTGTTGGGGATCACCGACAGGCTGCCGCTCGTGAACGGCTGCGTGCCGGTGTAGGTCTTCAGTTGGGTCAGCTTCGCCCAGGTGTACACCGCGGGAAGTTCCTGGGTCCTGGCGGCATACTGCGTGGTGTCGCTTCGCGCATTGGTGAGACGGTTGCGGACCGTGGCCACACTGCCCGACAGCGTGATCCACTCCTCGAGCGTGCATTCGGAATCGACGTTCTGGAGCGCCCACTGCTTCGGCCGGCTCTTCACGTAGAGCTGCGTGCTGCTGGTGGACGATGCGATCAGCGTCGATTTGTTGCCATAGGCGTCGCCGGCCTGGACCGGGTTCCACGGCCAGGGGCTCCACGAGGGGTGCTGTGTGGCTCCGGCGGGCACGAACGACGACGGCCCGGCGTAATACGACTGTTGGATCTCCCGGCCGAGGTCGAACGTGTTGACCACGTTTGAGCCCGACCCGAGCGTGCCGGACGGCTGGAGGACGACGATCGCGCCCCCCTTCGAGGTGTCGACGCCAAGGCGGATCGAGCCGTTGTCGAGATACTGGATCTGGGCCTCGGCTGGGGACGGCACGACGCCGCACGCGATCGCCGCCCAGCACGCCGCTCCCGTCGCGACCACCCTGCTCGCATGCCCCATCGCCGCCACCTCGCCAACCCAGCACCCACGGCCGGTACACTGTTCGGCCCATTCCCACCCTAGCAAACGCCTCCAGCGGCGACACGTTCCATTTCATGCGATACGCCCCCCGGCTGCACATCGTCCTCCACGAGCCCGAAATCCCGCCGAACGCGGGCAATGTGGGCCGTACCTGCGTGGCGATCGCCGCCAAGATGTGGCTCGTGCGGCCGATCGGCTTCCAGCTCGACGACTACTACCTCCGCCGGGCCGGCCTCGACTACTGGGACGAGCTCGAGTGGGAGGTGGCCGACTCGTGGGGCCAGCTCCTCGACCGGCTGGCGGAGTCTGCCGCCGGCGGCATGTGGCTCTTCTCGGCTCGGGCCACACAGTCCTACACCTCGGTTGCCTACCATCCCGGCGACGTGCTCGTGTTCGGCAAGGAATCCGCAGGGCTGCCTGCGGCGATCACCGCCAGCCACCCAGACCGGCTGCTCACGATCCCCTCGCGGCCGCAGGTGCGGAGCCTCAACCTCTCCAACTGCGCCGCCATCGTCGCCTACGAGGCGATCCGCCAGTGGGGCGGAGCCGTTTGACCTCCGCGGATCCACGTGCGTGAGCCCAGCCGCTCCCAATCTCGCCGCGATCGACGCCGTCGCCGCCTGGGCCTGGCTTGCAGGCGAACTCGGGGCCGCGGCCGGATCGGCGCGGCACGCCTTTCACCTCCTCACGGTGGCCACGGTCAACCCTGATAACACGGCCGACACCCGCACCGTCGTCCTGCGTCACGTGGACCCGATCAGCCGTGAGATTCGCTTTCACACCGACATCCGCAGTCCCAAGGTGCAGGCCATCCGCCGTGAGCCCCGCGTGGCCCTCCATTGGTACGACCCTGCGATGCGACTGCAGCTGAGGATCGCCGCCCGGGGGACGATCCACCATGGCGACGCATGCGCCGACGCGGCGTGGAATGCCGCGGCACCGATGAGCCGCGCGTGCTACACCACCGACGTCGCCCCGGGCGACCGCCTCGAGGCCTTTCCCGACGGCCCGGCTGCACCAGCGGCCGGTGACGACGCGGGCCGTCGGCATTTCGCGGTGGTGTCGTGCCGCTTCGACGAAGTTGATCTGCTCGCGTTGCACGCATCCGGCCACCAGCGGGTCCGGCTTCACCTCGCGCACGATCCCGTCACGTGGTCGGTGCTCGCGCCATAGGCCCGCAACCCCTGCCGGACGCGGCGTCTGGTGGCGGTTCGCCCCACGCCTTACGGCGTCGGGCTACGACGAGCGAACACGCGACCCGCATGACGCCGGCTGGATCGCGATCCCGACCGCCGCCAACGCCTCGCGGGCCGCCGTGGCGATCTCCACCGCCCGCGACCCGTCCCCGTGAATGCAGAGCGTGTCGGCCGCCACTCGAATCTCGCCGCCGGCGCATGTTCCGACCACGCCGTCCACCGCCAGTCGCACCGCCTGCGCGGCGGCCTCCACAGGATCATCGATCATCGCCCCTGATGACGACCGCGGCACGAGCGTGCCGTCCGCGAGATACCGGCGGTCGATGAAGGCCTCCTCGGCGACGACGAGACCGGCGGCGCGGGCCGCCATCGCCAGGTTGCTGCCCGACTCCGCATACACCACGATCCGCGGCCAGCGGGCGGCGAGCAGTTCGACCATTGCCTGGGCAAGTGCCGGATCGCGGCCCACCTGATGATAGAGGCCACCATGGAGCTTGACGTGGTGGAGCGACCCGCCCGCGACCCGCGCCACCGCCGCGATCTGGGCGGCCACCACGGCGGCACAGTCGGCCGGACTGATCGGCAGCTCGCGGCGGCCGAAGTGCTCGCGATCCATATGCCCCGGATGGGCGCCCACCGCCACGCCGTGCCGCATCGCCAGCCGCACCGTGGCGGCCATCAGGTCGTGGCTGCCGGCATGAACCCCGCAGCAGATGTTCGCCGACGACACGAGCTGCATCAGCTGCTCGTCGCGTTCCGCCCCCTCGCCGAGGTCGCAGTTGAGATCGATCGTGGCGCGCGTCGCATTCATCGCTCACCTCCGCAGCCCCGATCGGTGTCGCGAATCGCCCGGTGGGCCTCGTCGATCGTCGCCTCCCGCCAGCGCACCCGATCGCCGGGGCGAAGCTGGGCCACAAGCGGCAGGTCGGCTGCGATCACGTGGCCGATCACCGGATAGCCGCCGATCGTCTGGGCGTCGGCGAGCAGCACGATTGGCCGGCCGTCGGGCGGGAGCTGCACCGTGCCAGGAAGGACGGCGGCGGACGGGAGTGAACCAGACGCCCGGCCATCGCCAAGCGGCGGACCATCGAGCCGAACGCCCATTCGATCCGAACGGCTGCTCGTCGTATGCGTGGCATGCCAGAGCGAATCCCCGACGAGCGCTGCGTGTTCGCCGGGGATGACACGGAGCGAGACGATCTCGTCCATCGACCGTGTGCCCGGCAGCCGCCCCGGCGACTCCACCGGTGGCGCGATGCAGTCGTGGCCCACGGGCAACACGTCCCCGGCGGCGAGTGGCAGACCGCGAAGGCCGCCGAGCCGCGCCGGCGCGAAGGTGCTGCGGCTCCCGAGCGTGTGCGGCACGTCGATCCCGCCCGCCACGGCGAGATAGCCGCGGCAGCCGGCCGAGGCATGCCCGAGGGCCAGTGTCTCGCCCGCGGCCATCCGCACGGCCACGCCAAACGGGATCCCCGGCACCTCCGCCCCCGCGAGGGCGACCACCGCATCCCGCTCGAACCGCAGCTCAGGCCCGAGCAGCGTGATCTCGAGGGCCGCAGCCGACTCGACGTTTCCCACGAGCCGATTGGCAATCCGCAACGCAACCGGATCGGCGGCGCCGGAGAGCGGCACACCCGCGGCGCGATGTCCAGGCCTGCCCAAATCCTGGATGGTGGTGAACAGGCCCGGCTTGACCACCGTGATCCCGCCGGAGCGGGCCACCTCTCGGCCCACGTGCATGCACGCGGTCTCGCGTTGGCGGTCGAAGTCTCCGCGGTCGATCGCCACGAACCGCACACGGTCGCCAACGGCCAGCAGAGCGGGCCTTGGCCGCGTCGCGTCGAAGAGCGTCACTGGCGTGCTGCCCACGAGGTGCCAGCCACCCGG
>JAGWWA010000084.1 GCA_018970605.1 Planctomycetota bacterium
CCCGCCGAGCGCTGGCCCAATGCGGGCTCGTGGCCGTTGCGCCGACCGTCGCAATGGCCGTGCTGGCAGCGGGGTGGGGCAGTCGGCTGGTGGAGGCGCTCGGGCTCCCGCCGGAGAGCAGCCTGCTCGCGGAGCGTTACCTTTCGATCGTGCTGCCCGCGCTTCCGGCGATGGCGGTGATCTGGGTGGGCGTCGCCGCGCTGCGGGGGGCCGGCGACATGGTGGCCGGACTCCTGTCGATGTCGGTCGTCAACGTCGTCAACGCGGCGGCCAGCTTCGCCCTGGCGACCGGCGCCGGCGGGCTGCCTCGGCTGGGCTGGGAAGGGCTCGCCTGGGGAACGCTCGCCGGCTACTGCTGCGGTGCCGCCTGCGTTGTGGTGATTCTGGCGATCGATGCGCGGGGCCTGCGACCGCGGGTGGCCGACTGGATGCCCGATGCCGCGTGGCAGCGGCGGATCGTCCGCGTGGGCGTGCCGGCGGGTGTCGACGCAGCCGCCAATGCGGCCTGCCATTTGACGTTTCTCTCGATCGTCAATCGCCTGGGCAACGTGGATGCCGCCGCCCATGCCGTGGCGGTGACGATCGAGTCGCTCGCATTCCTGCCCGGCAGCGCGTTTCAGGTCGCGGCAGCCACCCTGGCTGGGCAGGCGCTCGGCGCCCGCGACGAGAAGCGGGCCCGACAAGGTGTCTGGCTCGCCGCCGGAGCCGCCGCCCTGCTCATGGGCCTGGCGGGTGCGGCGTTCTTTCGGTTCGCCGAGCCGCTGTCGGCCTGGTTTGCGGGGGCCGGCGCGGGGCCGGAGGTGGCCGCTCTGGCGGCGGCGCTGGTGAGGATCGTGGCCTTCGCTCAGCCGCCGCTGGCGCTCCTGATGGTGCTCTCCGGCGGGCTACGAGGTGGCGGGGCCACCCGGCCTCCGCTCCTCGTCAACTTCCTGGGCCTCGTGGCGGTGAGGCTTCCCCTGGCGATCCTGCTCTCCTGTCGGGAGGTTGAACTTCCCGGGGGCTTCGGCGTGCTCCATGGCATGGGGCTCGGGGCCCGGGGGGCGTGGCTGGCGATGGCGGCCGACCTGACGGTGCGCGGGCTCGCGATGGTGGCGATCGTGGCCCGTCCCGGATGGACGAGCGTGCGCGTCTGAGTCGCCGCGCCGCCGCGGATTGCCATGGCCTTGTCGGCCAACGACGCTACACTCTGCGAAGGCGGCGACGATGTCGGGTCTCCGCGGCGGTGACGGTGGTCCACGCTTTCTCGAGATCCCGTTTCCGGATCCCGTCCCCAGACGGCGTTGAACCCACGATCCCGTTGAAGACTCTGTTCCCGAGCGAGGGCCTCGAATGGCGGTCGATCTCGACCTGAAGCACTGGAGCACCGCAGACGCCGCCGACCTTTACGAGGTCGCCCGGTGGGGCAACGGCTACTTCTCGGTGGGGCCGAACGGCCATCTGCTCGTCCACCCGGACAAGGATCCGACCAAGAGCATCGACCTCAAGCAGCTCGTCGACCGGCTCCAGATCAGGGGCATCGACCTGCCGATCCTGCTGCGTTTCGCGGAGATACTCCAGCATCGGCTCGGCGAACTGCACGGGGTGTTCGCCAATGCGATGCGGGAGAGCGGCTATCGCGGCGACTACTGCTGCGTTTATCCCGTGAAGGTCAACCAGCAGCGCCAGGTCGTCGAGGAGGTGCTGCGCTTCGGCAAGCCCTACCGGTTCGGGCTGGAGGCGGGGAGCAAGCCGGAACTGCTGGCAGTGATCGCGCTGGCCGACAACGAGACACCGATCATCTGCAACGGCTTCAAGGACGCGGAGTTCATCGAGACGGCGATGCTCGCCCAGAAGATCGGGCGGAAGATCATTCCCGTCGTGGAGCGGTTCTCCGAGCTGCACCTGATTCTCGAATACGCTGAGAAGCTCGGTGTCCGCCCGCGGATCGGCATGCGGGTGAAACTCGCCACGCGGGGCAGCGGTCGCTGGCAGTCGTCCGGGGGCTTTCGGAGCAAGTTCGGGCTCACGGCAAGCGAACTCATCAAGGGCCTCGAACTGCTGGCCTCGCGGGGCATGGAAGACTGCCTCCAACTGCTCCATTTCCACCAGGGCAGCCAGATCACCAACATCCGCCACATCAAGGGGGCGCTCAACGAGGCTTCGCGGATCTACACGGAACTCGTGAAGCGCGGCGCCGGTCTCTGCTACCTCGACGTCGGCGGCGGCCTGGGCGTCGACTACGACGGATCGCAGACCAACTTCGAATCGAGCGTCAACTACAGCCTGCAGGAATATGCCAACGACGTCGTCTCCCACGTGCAAAACGCCTGCGATGAGGCGGGCGTGCCCCACCCCACGATCATCTCCGAGAGCGGGCGGGCGGTGGTGGCGTATCACAGCATGCTGATCTTCGGCGTGCTCGGCGTGTCGGAGCAGGGCGGGGGGGGTGAGGTGTCCGAGCCGGCGGCCGACGCGGAGCAACCCCTGCACGATCTCTGGGAGGCCTATCAGGGGATCAATGTGCGGAACCTGCTGGAGAGCTACCACGACGCCCAGCAGTCGCTCGACACGGCCATGAACCTCTTCTCCAGCGGCTACCTGCCGCTCGACCAGCGGTCGGCCGTCGAAAACCTCTACTGGGCGATCTGCCGCCGGATCTGCAAGCTGACGAAGACGCTGGAGTTCGTCCCCGAGGAGCTCGAGGGGCTGCAGGCCACGCTTTCCGACACCTACTTCTGCAACTTCTCGCTCTTCCAGTCGATCCCCGACAGCTGGGCCATCAAGCAGCTGTTTCCCGTGATGCCAGTTCACCGGCTCAACGAACGGCCCTCCCAGGCCGCCGTTCTCGGCGACGTGACCTGTGACTCCGACGGGAAGATCGACCAGTTCATCGATCGCCGCGACGTGAAGCGGACGCTGCCGCTCCATACCTGGCAGAACGAGCCCTACTATCTTGGCGCGTTTCTCATCGGCGCCTACCAGGAGATCCTGGGCGATCTCCACAACCTCTTCGGCGATACCAACGCCGTGCACGTGAGCATGGACGAGCGGGGTGAGGTGGTCGTTGACGCGGTCATCAAGGGCGACACCGTCCGCGAGGTGCTCGACTACGTCGAGTTCGACTCCAACCAGCTCGTGCAGCGGCTCCGCGATTCGATCGAGCAGGCGGTTCGTGAGGGACGCATCTGCGACGGCCAGGCGGGGCGGTTTCTGAAGTTCTACGAAGAGGGGCTGGGTGGCTACACGTATCTGGAAGAGCCAGGCTGACCGTGCCGCACGCAGAGACCACGGATGCGCGCCGTCTGGGCGGCTCGGCTGGGCAGGCGGAGGGATCGGGACGAGGCCGGCGAGCGTCGGCTATCCTGCCGGTGGCGAGCCGACTCGTTTCGTGCGGCAGCCGGATGTGGCTCGCCGGCGCATGAGCCCCCTGTGATGAACAAATCCCTCCAATGTCCGCGGAGCGATCGCTGAATCGAGTTCACGATGCACCTGATCCGCGTCGCCGGCTGCGCGCTCAATCAGACGCCCCTCGACTGGGACGGTAATCGCGACCGAATCCTGGCGGCGATCGCTGCCGCCCGTGATGCCGGGGTCGCCGTGCTCTGCCTGCCGGAACTCTGCATCACCGGCTACGGCTGCGAGGATGCCTTCCAGTCGCCCGGGGTCCAGCGGATGGCCCTGGAGGTGCTCGGCGAGATTCTGCCGGCGACCCGTGGGATCGCGGTGGCGGTGGGCCTGCCGATTCGTTTCGAGAGCGGCCTCTTCGATGCGGCAGCCTTCGTCGTCGATGGACGGATCGCGGGCATCGCCTGCAAGCAGAACCTCGCGGGCGATGGAATCCACTACGAGCCCCGATGGTTCCGGCCATGGGTTCGCGGCCGTCGCGGTTCGCTGTCGGTCGGCGGCCACGACGTGGCGATCGGCGACCTGCGGTTCGACTGCGGGGGCATCCGCATCGGCTTCGAGATCTGCGAGGACGCCTGGGTGGCCGACCGGCCGGGGGCGGCGCTCACGGTCCGCGGCATCGACCTGATCCTCAATCCTTCGGCCAGCCACTTCGCGTTCGGCAAGGACGAGATCCGGCGACGATTCGTGCAGGACGGATCACGCGCGTTTGCGTCGGCATACGTCTACGCCAACCTGGTCGGCAACGAAGCGGGGCGGGCGATCTATGACGGGAGCGTGATCATCGCGGCAGCCGGCGGCATGCTGGCGTGGGGCCGCCGGTTCGCCTTCGGGGATCGGGTCCTGACGGTGGCCGACGTGGATGTCGATGCCCTGCGGCTGGCCCAGTCGCGGCTCGTGGTCGATGCCGTCGCCGATGCCGTGGAAGGGGATTTGATCGACGCGTCCTTCGCGGCTCCCGCGGCCCCGGTATCGGTCAAGGCGTTTCGCGACGGTCGCGACGCCTGGGAGCACGGCGAGCACGTCAAGGAGGAAGAGTTCGCGCGGGCCGTGGCCCTGGGGCTCTTCGACTACGTGCGCAAGAGCAGATCCCGGGGATTCATCGTCTCGGCGAGCGGCGGTGCCGACTCATCGGCCGTCGCCTGCCTCGTCGTGGCTGCCGTGCGACTCGCCTGCCGCGAACTCGGCGGCGTCGAGGCCGCCCGCCGCATGGGTTTTCCCACGGTGGCCGATGCGGCCGCCGCCGATCCCGGTCGGCTGGTGGCGGCCGCCCTGACCTGTGTCTACCAATCGACCGCCAACTCCGGCGCCATCACCCGCAGCGCTGCCCGCGGTCTGGCGGAGTCCCTGGGCGCCACCTTCCACGAGTTCGACGTCGAGTCACTCGTGCGCGGCTACGAGTCGATCGTCATGCGGGCGATCGGTCGGCCGCTCGACTGGGGCCGCGACGACGTGGCGCTGCAGAACATCCAGGCCCGGGTCCGGTCACCCGGCGTCTGGATGCTTGCCAACATCACGGGCGCCCTGCTCGTCTCCACGAGCAACCGTTCGGAGGCGGCCGTCGGCTACGCGACGATGGACGGTGACACCTCCGGGGGCATCGCTCCTCTGGCCGGCATCGACAAGGCCTACCTCCGCCGCTGGCTCCGGTGGCTGGAACACGACGGCCCAGAAGGCCTCGGGCCGATTCCCGCGCTCGCGGCGGTCAACGCGCAGGCGCCGACCGCCGAACTCAGGCCCGCGGCGTCGGGGCAGACCGACGAGGACGACCTGATGCCCTACGACGTGCTCGACGCGATCGAGCGGGCGGCGATCCGCGACAAACAGACGCCGCTGGAGTCGTGGCGCCGGCTCCGCGGCGAGTTTCCCGGCCACGCCCCGCGACAGCTCGCCGCGTGGACCGAGCGGTTCTTCACGCTCTGGAGCCGTAACCAGTGGAAGCGGGAGCGCTACGCGCCGTCGTTCCATCTCGATGACGAGAATCTCGATCCCAAGACCTGGTGCCGGTTTCCCATCCTCTCGGGCGGCTTCGCCCGGGAACTGGCAGACCTGCGGGCCGCCGTCGCTGCCGGGAGCTGACCGACGTAGGCGGGTCAGACGTGAGCCTCGCGTCGATGAGGCTCGGAGCTGCCCGTGCCATGTCGCCGGACGGTCGTTGCGGGCTCCGGCCCTCAGCGCTCCGGATTCACGAGGACCTTGGTACCGTCTCGCACGCTTCGCCTGTCCCATGAGAAAGCCCCGAGCGGGAGCACGAGGTCGTGCATGACACACCATCACGGATGCTCCCGGCACCAACCCCCCATCCCCTCGCTCGCGCTCGGGGCTTCCTGCCGCTTGCATGTGATTCCGGACTGGGGAACTGCCGGATCGGAGGCACGCGTACGAGGCCCGGCAAACGACGGTGGAATCGGCCTCGCCCGGGTCGTGGGGGCCTGCTAGAGTCCCCCGCCCGCCCGGCTTGCCCCGTGGAGACCAGCCATGCATCGTCGTCCGTCGCCGTCGGTCCGCACGCTCGCGCACGTGGCCGCGGCTGTGATCGTGGGCTGCTCCGGGGCCGTGGCGTGGTCTCAGCCGGGCCAGCAGCCGACGTCGCCGCCGACGCAGGCCCAGCAGCCGCAGCAGCGGGTCGCCGTGGCGACTCCCGCGTCTCAGCAGCCGGCCCCCCAGCAGCCGGCGGCCCTGACGCCCGAGCAGCAGGCGGCGCTCGATCAGCTGCTGGCGGCATGGGAGACCCGCAACGCCGCGGTGCGAACGTGGGCCTGCACGTTTCACAAGTGGGAATACAACGCCTGGAGCCCGGCCGATGCCAATGGCGAGCGGCTGCACTTCGCGGAGAGCGTGGGGGAGTTGAAGTATGCCGCGCCGGACAAGGGCTTGTTCCGCGTCAAGGAGACGAAGCAGTGGAGTCCGGAGGCGCGGCGGTACGAGGTTCGCGGCGGCGACACCGGCGAGCACTGGGTGTGCAACGGCGAGAGCATCTACGAGTTCCGGCACAGCGAGCGGCAGCTCCGCGAGACGAAGCTGCCGCCCGAGATGCGCGGCAAGGCGATCAGCGACGGTCCGCTGCCGTTCGTGTTCGGGGCCAAGGCCGACACCCTCAAGAAGCGGTACTGGATGCGGATCATCACGCCGCCCACCATCCGTGACCAGATCTGGCTCGAGGCCCTGCCGAAGTTTCAGGCCGATGCCGCCAACTTCTCGAAGGTGGAGTTGATCCTCCAGGCCCGTGACCTCATGCCCTTCGCGATCCAGATCTACAAGCCGGCCGGGCAGGACCGCGACGTCTTCCAGTTCGACCCCCGGACGAACCTCATCGACCGGGGGCTCGACATGATCCGCGATTTTGCGAAGCCGATGACCCCGTTCGGCTACAAGTACGTGCTCGAGGATCTCCAGGCCCAGTCCGCGGGCCCGCCCGCCGCGGCCGGCACTGTCCGGTAGCCTGCCTGACGCCGCCATCCCCGGCAGCGTTGCGAGGTGGCGTTGGCCTGTCTCGTCCGAGGGGCGGGCCCGGGTATACTCGCTCGAAATCCTGCCCCGGTCAGGCCCCGGAGCCCCGAGATGCCGCTGGTCGATCCCTCCCATCCGCTCTTTCAACTGCTCCAGCGGGATCGTCGCTACTCGCTCGACGCCTACCTGTTCGTGCTCGAGGCGCTCTCGTTCGCCCAGGAATCGTTGGGCATGGGGCAGGAACCGCCGGCAGAAGACCTCGAGCCCTCCCCTCCCGAGGCGACGGAGGCGGCAGGCGGCAGGACCCGATCGAAGCCCGGGCGCCGGCGGCGGCAGGTGGAGCGGCATGTTTCGGGACAGGAACTCTGCGAGGCCGCGCGGAAGTACGGCCTGCAGCAGTACGGCTATCTCGCCCCGACGGTCCTCGCCGCCTGGGGCATCCGGCGCACGGACGACATCGGCGAGATCGTCTTCAACATGATCGGCATCGGGCAGATGCGGAAGACGCGGGCGGACAAGCGGGAAGATTTTCACGACGTGTACCGATTCGACGACGGGTTTTCTCGGGATCTCGCCTTCGTCGTGCCCGATCCGGTGTGATCGATGACTCCATGCGACGCTTCCGCGAGACAGCGGCCGTCGGGGGTATGGTTCGCCGTCGCGGCGGTCCTCGAGGTGGTGTGGCTGATGGCGCTGGTCTGGCTTGCCTGTCGGGGCTGAAGGAGCGTCGAGCATGCGAATCGCCCTGACGGACGTGCCACTCTGGGCTGCGCTTGCGCCCGTGGCCGCGTACCTTCTGGCCGTGGGATGCCTCCATCTGCGGCGCCGGCCCGCGGTGCTTTCAGGCCACGTCGATGTGGCCCTGCTGGCGCTCGGGATCGCGGGCATGGTGATCGCTGGTCCGCTGGCACTGCTGCAGCCTGGCGCGGGCACGTCCGCCTGGACGACGGCCGTCCTCCTGCTCGGGTTTGCCGTCGTCGTGGCGGGAGCGTTGCTCGCCGCCAGGCCGCGGATGGTGATCTACAATGTCGGACTCGATCAGATGCGGCCGGTCGTCGCTTCGGTGGCGGCGAGTCTCGACCCCACCGCCCGGTGGGCCGGGGAGACGGCCGCCCTGCCGGCCCGAGGTCTTCAGGTGCATCTCGACGATCGGGGCCCTGCCAGAACGGTGAGCGTCATCGCGGCCGGCCATACGTCGGCGGAGGCCTGGGCGGAGTTCAGCCGCCGCTTGCGGCGGGCGATCCACACCGTCCGCGTGCGGCCGAGTCCTTGGGCGTGGGCGTTTCTCGCGCCGGGCGTCGCCGTGGCGGCGGCTTCGGGCTGGCTGGCCCTCACGACGCGGTAGGTCTCACCACCCTGCAGGACCGATCAACGCGGCTGAGGGGGCGGGGGTGTCCGCCGGCGACCCGACTTCGACTGCGAGTCGGGGCACGACTCGGCGACGAGTCGCGTCATCGTGTTGAGCGACACCCCGAGCAGCGTGGCCGCCTGGCCTCGATGGCCCTGCGTGAACTCGAGCGCCTGACGAACCGCCAGCCGGCGAAGCTCTTCGAGATTGAAGACGGGCACCCGTCCTTCGCTGGTCGCGGTCGTTTCGACCGGCATGATGCGCTGGGCGGACTCCGGCTCGCCCGGGGCGGCGAGTTCGACGTCCAGCACCGGGGCGATCGCCGTCGCGCGGGCGGCCGGTGCCGCCGAGGCGTCGAACACTTCGGCAAGCACCGCGTCGATCCGGTCTTCGAACACGTACACCCGCTGAACCGTCTGGGCCAACTGGCGGACGTTGCCGGGCCATGAATGATGGACGAAGCGGTCGAGCATGCGGTTGTCGGGCACCCACTGCTGGCGGCCGTACTCGCGAGAGAAATGTGCCGAGAAATGCTCCACGAACCGCGGAATGTCCTCCTTGCGAGCACGCAGAGGGGGGACCGTGAGGTGGATGGTGTTGAGCCGATACAGCAGGTCTTCGCGGAAGGCGCCGGTGGCCACCTCCGATTCGAGGTCACGGTTCGTGGCCGCGATCACCTGCACGTCGATGGCGTGGGCTTCCGTCGAACCGACCGGTGTCACCTCCCAGCGCTGCAGGACGCGAAGCAGCTTGGGCTGCAGGTCGAGCGGCAGCTCCCCGATCTCGTCGAGGAAGATGATGCCACCTTCGGCGGCGCGAAATGCGCCCCGCGAGGATCCGAACGCACCGGTAAAGGCGCCCTTTTCGTGGCCGAAGAGTTGGCTCTCGGCCAGATCGGCGACGAGACCGCCGCAGTTGATGGCCACGAATGGCTTGTCATGGCGTGGTCCGGCGGAATGAATGGCGCGTGCCACCTCTTCCTTGCCGCAGCCGGTCTCGCCCGTGATCAGCACGGAGCAGTCGAAGGTCGCGACCCGGGCGATGTTTTCCTCGAGGCGGCGGACGGCCTCGGATGAGCCCTCGAGTCGCGGCCACCGCTTCTCAGTCCGGCCGGTCGAGCGGGCTCGGGCGAAGGGGGTCACCTGCGGGGATGCCGATGAAGCTTCCATGAGTGGAGCGATGCGTCGTTGGCCTCGCCGAAAGGGGCTGGCGAGGTGGGTGGTGTCCCGGCCACGGGCGACTTTTGGAGCGTACCCGATTTCGCAATAATTGCGAATTGGTTTCGCAATTATTGCGAAACTCGCGGACTTGCCTCACGAAAGTGATGAGGCCTCAAAAACCACGAAATACCGAGAAAACAAGGTTTTTCGTGTGTTTTCGATGGTTTCCGCATCGGGAATCAGGGGTCGTCCCTGTGGGTGGCGAAAAAATGTTTCCAATCCCGGTGGATTTGGCACGGAAATCGCATAGGGGAGATGGTGTCGGCGGCGGATGCCGATGCCATTGATCCTTCGAGGAACCATTCCGATGCGTTGTCTGCGAGCCTGCCCCACATGGTCGGTCTTCTCCGCTCTTGCCCGCTCGGTTGCCGTCGTCGTGGCCGTCGCGGCAACCCATGCGTTCGTCTCGTTGGCGGAGGCTGGTACCGTGCCGCCACCAGCGCTCATTTACGGGGTTGGGGTCGATAACACGATCTACTATGTGGACACGGCGCTTCAGAACATCCAGACCGTCGCCCCGTCCCTCTCGACGGGCGTCAAGGCCAATGGCTTCGCGACCGATCGTGTTCGCAACCACCTCTTCTACTTCGGTTCGAACGGTGACCTGTACTACTACAGCACCACCGACGGCGCCGCAGGCACCGTCGCTTCGGCGTCCACGTTCGGCAACGTCGCCGACTTTCCGCCCGAGGATGCGGGCTTCTACAACGGTTCGTTCTGGTACATCGGCAAGGGTGACAACTACGACAACAAGCTCTACCAGGTTCCGATCACCTACACCGGCAATGTCCCTTCGTTCAGCGGTACACCCACGGCGTATCAGCTTTCGGCGAGCGGCAGCACCTCGGGCATGGCCTTCGGTGACATCGCCATCCATCGCGACACCGGCATCCTTTACGGCTCGACCACTCCGGGCTCGGGTGGACTGTTTTTCACGCTCGACATGGGCACGCTCAACCCGAGTGCAACAAATCCGGTGAACGTGATCTCGTCGGGCAATACGATCAGCCTGCAGCTGGCTTTCAGCGAGGACTTCACGAGTCTCTATGGCCAGCAGTACCTCTTTGACCCTCTCGATCCGACCAACCCGGCCAAGACCAGCGGCGCCTGGTATACGGTGGATACGAACTCGGGTACCTACAACGCGATCTCGGGCTTCACGACGACGCCCGGCATGCGTGACCTGGCCGGTGTGGCCGCCGTGCCGGAGCCCGGCACATTCCTGCTTGCGACCGTCGGTTTCGCCGTGGCGCTGGCGTGGAATCGCAAGCCGATCCTGAAGGCGGCCCGCACGACGTGAAGCGACGGGGGGCTACAAGCCCGGAGCCCTGGAGCCGGCCCGACTGGGTCGCCAGGGCCCGGCTGATCATCGAATCCTACGCCACGCTGCTCGGCCGACCGCTGATCGATCCCGAAGGGAGCGACATTGCTCGGGCCGAGCGGCTCTATCGGATGCCGTTCGTCGTGGTGGCTCACGGCACCGAGAACGACCCGCTGCTGTCGTACGGAAATGATGCGGCGCTGCGGCTCTGGGAGATGGAGGCGGACGTTCTGCTCCGCACTCCGTCACGGCTGACTGCGGAGTTCGTGCACCGTGAGGAACGGGCTCGACTGCTCGAGCGGACCCGTCGCGAGGGCTTCGTGGACGACTATTCGGGGGTGCGCATCACCAAGACCGGCCGCCGCTTCAAGATCGAGCGGGCGATCGTCTGGAATCTGGTCGATGCCGCCGGCGCCGTCCACGGGCAGGCGGCGACGTTCGACCAGTGGACGCCCCTGGGCTGACGGCCTTTAATGAAGGCGGGAGGCGGCGGCTCTGTCCGGCGACCCAGTCGCGGACGTGGCTGGCTCCTCTGTTCGTATCTGACACATCCAGGCTTTTCTCAGGAACTCCATTCATGATGCTCATCCGTTCGGTCGTGCCGCTGGCGTTGGTCATGGTGGCGATGATGGCCCCGTGGAGCGCCCGCGCTGCCTCGCCGCTGACCGGGGAGATGCCCGGGCTCGATGGGAAGCCTGTCGATCTTGCGTCCTTCCAAGGAAAGGTTGTGCTGGTGGTCAACGTCGCCAGCCGCTGCGGCGCGACGCCGCAGTACGCCGGCCTGCAAAAGCTCTACGACACCTACAAGGATCGCGGCCTGGTGGTGATCGGCTTTCCGGCGAACGACTTTGGCGCCCAGGAGCCGGGCACCGACGCCCAGATTGCCGAGTTCTGCTCGTCGAAGTACGCCGTCACCTTCCCGATGTTCTCGAAGATCACGGTCAAGGGGCCCGCTGCGCCGCCGCTCTACAAGTCGCTCACCCAGTCGGCCGACCCGCCCGGCGACATCGCCTGGAACTTCGAGAAGTTTCTGATCGGCCGCGACGGCGCGGTGATCGGCCGGTTCAAGACCCGCGTGTCCCCCGACGATCCGGCGGTGATCGCCGCGATCGAGGCAGCGCTCGCGAAGTAGCGCGAAGCTGCTCCTGCGGGGCACGCGCGACTCCTCCGAGTGAATGTCATACGGCACCGCAGCCGGCCCGAGGCATGCTCG